>CAIYTJ010000111.1 GCA_903929065.1 uncultured Bacteroidales bacterium
GCGATGGGATAAGGGTAAACGCTGAAAGCCTTTCTGGTGGCTGATATAAATTAATTTCTGATTATCTCATCTTATCGCACATACATATCGGCCGACAGGTTATTATCCCAATTCGAAACTCAGTGCAAGCTCCGGTCTAAACCTGGCTTTTTCCAGACCCTTCAGCTTTGGTATCCTGATGCGTTGCGCGGGGTTGTGGGTGAGGAACACTAACACGGCGGAAATTTATGTTTTAAAAATATTAGTGGGGAAATTAATGGGAGAATATTATCTCGGAAGCGAGATTGCTTACGACCAGTGGTCCTGCGGCAAGTCTGGCAGAGTCTTTTTCGTTGGGATCTCATGGTGCAAGCTTTACAGTAACTGTTTCCTTTTCTCCCTTCGCCTGGCATTGGGCAGGTAAGGGGAGAAGGGAGGAGAGGAGATATAGCAGCGGCAGATAATTCATTCAAATGCAATTTACTGAAATGACTGATTTATAGGCTGATTTGAATTTCGGAGTCTGTTTAGTATGTTTGTATTTCAATCAAATCTTATCTCATGGCTGATGATAATGAAATCTTAACAGATATAGAAATTGAAATAGAATCCTCGTTACAGGAGATTGAACAAGCTCTATCCGAATTCAATATGATAAACGTGGAAGGAGAGCCGGCAGGACAAAATATACCGACGGAAATAAGGCAAGCGCAAACATTATTACCCATTTAATTGAATATTATAAGGAGCTATGCCAGCAAAGTAAATGAACAATTGTATGATCAAAGAAATAATAAATGTTGCCGGAAAATTTATTGAAAATATCAAACCACTTACATTAGCTAGTAAATCTACGTATAGATTGATTAAAGAAATAGGTTGTTTAGACAGTAGCATACAAATAAATGAGATAGACGTTTATAACGAACTATTAAAATGCCCTGAGTGTATAATGCAATGGGTAGAAGCATCAGGCAATCAAAAGGATGGTGATAGTTGGCATTTTGGAGCAAACACTAATGGAAAATATTGGGTCTCTCGTCTGGCAAATGAAAATGAGAATCGCTCTTACCAGCAGACAATATATACCGACGGAAATAAGGCATGCGCTAATTTTATTACGCATTTAATTGAATATTATAAAGAGCTATACCAGGAAGGTGTGTGATAGAGCTTAGATAGCAGAATAATATTGAAAATAAAATAAACACATGTTATCAATTTAATTGCATTACTAAAACCTGGTCATAAAGAATTTCGTCTTAACCTTATTTATATGATAAAGGGTTGCCGGGATTAGTGCAGCAAGTAAACTCGCATTGCCTGCCGTGCGCGAAGTTGTTGGTGAGGAACACCAACAAAGGCGGAAAATTTCGATTAGTATACATTATTTTATTTTTATAACCTTCGACCAGTGGGGAATTTACTAATGAATGTATTGGGAATTGTGTAATAATTGCCAATATTTTTCTCTTACTATATCATCAGTAAAGTGTAAATGGTTGTTATTCATTGACAGTCGTTTTACGATTTTAAATTCTGTACGACGATTCAATTTTCTACCAGAGGTATTATCATTACAATTTATTTCATTAGGCGCAACAGGAAATGAAGCACCCATATCTATAATATATATGTTTGATTTTTTAACTCCATTAGATGTAAGAAATGATTGGATGTATTCTGCTCTGTGTATAGTCAATACATCGAAACCTTCATAATGTTGGTTATCTACAACCTCCTTTGTATCAGTAAATGATGAAATACTTAAAATAATTGAATTATTTTTTCTTAATATATTAATGATGCTGTCTAACATAGCCACGGTTTCAGGTCTTAGAGTAGCTTTGTCAAAATCATAATAAATATTTTCTATGTTTATCCCCGATCCAAAATTCAATTCTGGATGTGAAGAGTATATGCTCTTATTGAAATTGTTATTCTTACTACTATTATAAATTAATTCCCCGTTCAGATAAAAACTAAATTCTGACCTACGGTTTAATTGCCTCCCTTCAGGATTATCTTTGAGATTTATTTCATTCGGAGATATTGTATTTGCGAATCCTAATCCTTTAGCTTTAACCCGTTCCCTAGCAATGCCACTAAGTTGAAAATAGTCAGATACTGACATTGCTCTTCGCTGAGATAGCGCTAAAGAATACTCTTTAAGTTCTCTGGAATCTCTATAGGAAGACACCTCTATTTTCAATGAAGTATCACGATTCATAGTATCCGCTATTGATTTCAGAAAAGATATATCTGCGGCGCTAAATGTTTCCTTTCCAGGTTCATAATAAATGGGTCTCAACAC
>CAIYTJ010000112.1 GCA_903929065.1 uncultured Bacteroidales bacterium
CATTACGACTTTATTTTTTATTTTATTCCGTTTTATATTTGTCAACTGAATTTATTAAAATAGTAAAATTATATGTGTCTCCTTTCTTAGGTTCGAGTACGATAGTTATAATATTGTTTTGAGGATTGTATTTATTTGCAAAATTAATTCTCATTCCATCTGAAGATGTTAGAGTTCCATAATCGCTTCCCAGTGCAGTTTGTATTTTTGAAATTACATCTTCACTTACCTTTTTGGTAGTTTCTAAATCTGCACTTTTCAGACAAGGAATAACATAGCAAGATGGAGACATTGTCCGATCCTGAATATAACAGTTAGAATAGCCCGTGACATTGAATTTTGCTTCAAACTCTTTAGATATATAGTCTGAAGTTTGTATTTCGCTGCCTTTGATGCTTTTAAAACCATTAACGGCATCCTCTAATACTTTGCGAATATCCAGGCTAAACTGATCATATCCCTTCTGTTTGTCAAAATAATAATAGTCGGTATAACAGGTTACTTCAGGGCTGGCGGTAAAATACCCTGTAGTAGCTTTTTTATAAGCTGGATAATGGAAGGTGACTGTATAAGTTTTACCCCATTGTTGAATTTCGAAATGAGCTTTATAAATTCTAAATCCCTTATCAGAGTATTGAACGAAATTACATACCAAAGATTTTAAAATATCAGGATAGTAATCAGTAAATTTGAAAACAGGATAACAATTAATGAATTCATTTTTAAGCTCTTCCACTTTTGTTTTTGCTTCTTCTTCAGAATTGAACTTGCCATAATCTGCAATAAATTGATATGAAGAAACATATAGAATAGTTGTTTTTTCTGCTTTATCAATTTCTATTGAAGAAGAATACTCTCCTATCGCAGAATTAGACGATGATGTTGCTTCCAATTTTAAGTCCGAAAATCCATTTTTTGAAGACTCAAACAATTTCTCAAAAGCCTTGCAAAGACTAATTTTTTCAGAAAAAGAATTCATTGTGCTGACTATCAATATTGTCAGTATTACACTAAATTTTTTCATAACAATATAATTTTAAGGATTAATTGGCAAATATAAAATATATTTATTTTGAAAAAAATATTTTAGCGTTAAATCATTCTTTATATCCTGAGATAAAAGTCAACAAATTAAACGTTTGATCCTAAAATCATACCCGATAACATAGGTATCAGCCAGATTATCCATACCACAATACTGAATTTGTGGAATTGGAGAATCATTCGTTCATCTTTTCTGATGATAACCCTTGTTGCCCAAATTGCATGAAATAACATGAGGATGATGGCCAATAATCCGGTAAGCCCATGAATGTTAAACTGAATGATTGAACCAGCCAGCTTGCCCATAGCGCCTGTACCAATGGTATCGCAGATTAAACCAAGCCAAAAAACTGACACATGCCATGATTTGAGGCGTTTGCTGATTTTTTCTGACCAAACGCCTACGGTGTAAAAAATGCAGGCTGCGAAAATAAATGAAATAGCAATGATTAGCATAATTCTGATTTTTTAAGTGTTTATATTTTGTTTACAGTTTATTATTTTATAATTCCTGTATATCCTTTCTCAGCGGGTACCAGTTCAAAAATCCGTTCCGGCTTTAAACCTTCTTCGTCGCGGTGCGAAACGTAAATAATCGTTATCTTCTTTTCAGAAGCAATAGAATTAATCATTTCAACAAATAAACGGCTGTTCTCGTCATCGAGTTCGATGGTCGGTTCGTCGAGGATAAGCAACGGCGGGTGTTTCACCATGGCTCGCGCAACCATCACCATGCGTTGTTGGCCAATGGAAAGGCTTTGAAATGATTTGTTGCGAAACGATGGCCCGAGCCTTTCAACCCACACATTGGCCATATCTTTCTGCAAATCGGTGGGAATGATATACAACCCGATGGAATCCATTAATCCCGAAATAATCATGTTCTCCACCGAATCATCGCGTGTAAACTGATTTGTCATCGATGGAGTGAAATAACCAATCTGCCTTTTAATGTCCCAAATCGTTTCGCCCGAACCTTTCTTTCGTCCAAACAAAATCATGTTTTGTCCATAAGCTTTTGGATTATCGCCGGAAATCATGGTTATTAAGGTGCTTTTTCCCGAACCGTTTGGACCGGTGAGCTGCCAGAATTCACCTTTTCGTATTTCCCAACTGACGTTGTCCAATACATTTTTGGATTTGTAATGAACCGAAACTGAGTTTAATTGAATCAGCGGATCAACTACATCATGATTTGCAGAAAAATATTCCGGTAACGAGAAATGATGTGTTTGTTTTTTTAATGCGTTTTCTTTACTTCGAAAAGCAGCTGCATCGAATGTGTCAGTAATTTGGTTATTCTCATCGACCGAATAAACCGTATCGATGGAAGGCAACAAGTCGCGTTTTCTGAAAAAGAGCTGAATCAACAACGTGGTTTGTGATAAATCGTTCAGTCTTTTGGTGATGGACAGTTGCGTTTCGTGGTCGATATTGCTGTACACATCGTCTAGCACCATGTATTGCGGTTGCCGGGCAATGAGGTAGGAGAGGAGTGCCTTCTTTTGCTGGCCGCTTGACATGGATTGGAGTGACACATTCTCATCGGTTTGAACCACAAAATGATCATGGCGAAGTTCTTCTTCCACCAGCCGCTCGATGGTAATGCTTGAATAAAGTGCACCCTGCAACTGGCTCAAATCAACGTATTCCGACAAAAAACAATTGTTCATTATCTCACCGATAATGTGTTTTTTGTTGGAAGTATTTGAGAGATAAAGGCCGATATGAAGGTTATTTATTGGTTGCATGTAGTTATTGGAACCGATTTTGAACGTTGTTTTTAGATTTTAATTTTTTCACCCAAAAACTTTGGTTTTTTGCCGAAAGCTAAATCAATAAACATCTTTACTCTAGAGAATGTCTCTCGAACCTTGGTTTTGAAGCCGAAATACTTGGAGACATCTTTTGCATTATAACCTACCGCACTAAGTTTGAGTGATTGGGCGATGTAAAGTGCTCGTCGGTTATGGAATTCCTGTGAAATGATAGTAAAACTATTTTGCCCGAAAATGGCATTTATTCGGTAAACAGAGTCATATGTACGGAATCCTGCATAATCAAGAAAAATGCGATTTTCAGGGAGACCACGATTCATGAGTGCGTCTTTCATATCTTGCGGTTCGTTGTAATCTTTCCGACGGTTATCGCCACTGATTACCACAAATTTTATTTTTCCAGCATTTATAAGCCGAACTGTTGCATCAATCCGGTTAGTAAAATACTGGTTTGGTTTGCCATTACTTAATAATTTTGATGTTCCAAGTAAAAGCCCAACCCGATTAGCAGGAATAAAATTTACATCATCGTATACGGAATTATTAGTCGCATTTTGTATACTGCTATAAGCCAGAATCATTGTACTGACAACCAGCAATAAAGCTATTATTGTTATAAATTTGAAGTTCTTTTTTGATCTCATACTATGACTCGGATAAATTATTTGTTATGCAAATATACCAATATTTTACATAACAAAAAAGGTTGCTCAACTAAACAACCTAATCAATTAATTTCAACAATAGCTTATTAGCTTTCCCTTTTCCCATCCATCAGCAATGTTACCGCTTCGTTCAGTGAACCGGCGCGGGTTATCGCGCCTGAATTGACAAAATAGATTTCGTCAGCACTTTCGATGGTGTTCAAACGGTGTGCAATGATAATGCGTGTGGTACTTTTGGGCAGTTTGCGGAGTATTTCGTCGAGCAATTGTTCGGTAACCGTGTCGATGTTGGCCGTTGCTTCGTCCAGAATAAGCAGGTCAGGACGACGGATTACCGCACGGATAAAGGCCAGGATTTGTTTTTGGCCGAGGCTGATTCCTTCGCCGGTGGAATTGATTTCGGCTGTGAGTCCACCGTCAAATCGTTCCAACAATCCATCCAACCCAACTTCTTTCAGTTCATTCATCAGTTCATCGTTCGTCAGATCAACGAAACAGGCATTTCCATACAGAATATTATCGCGCACCGTACCGGTAAACAGAAATGGTTCCTGCAGGATAAATCCGATATTAGCGGTTCGATCATTCGCTTCCAGCGACCGAATATCCACGCCGTTGAGAATGATTTTTCCCGAGGTTGGATCGTAAAGGCGAGCCATAAGTGAAGCTGTGGTTGTTTTCCCGCCACCGGTAGGGCCGACAAAAGCATAGGTTTTGCCGTGCTCCAGATCAAAATTGACATCTTTTAGAATGTCTTTTCCTGGAATATAAGCAAATGTGACGTCGCGGAACGACATAAGATACGGGGTTTCTTCTTTCTTTTTGGAACGGATAACGGTGAGGTTATTTTGCTGAACCAGAATTTGCGAAATGCGGTCCCAGCCGGCCAAAGCCACCTGAAAGTTTGCCCACAAGGCGGCAATCTGACGAAGCGGATTGTAGAACTGGGCGATATACGCCAGAAAACTAATCAGCAAACCGACTGAAAACTGACCGACTACAATGAGATAAATCCCAAACGACAGTACAACGAGTTGTCCTATATTGGACGAAAAGCCGTAAACCGGTGTGAAAACATTATTGGCAATTCCTGCCCGAATGGCACTTTTATAGTTATCGTCGTTAGCTTCTTCGAATTTTTTGCGGAAATAATCGCGGCGGTTGAATGCCACGATGACCTTGAAATTATTCAAACTTTCCTGAATTTCGGCACTCAGATTTCCAGTACTTTTCATATTCAACGCATTACGGCTTTTAACCCATGGCGAAACCCATTGTGTGAAAACCCAAAGCACCAGAGCCGGAGCGAGGGCTGCCAAAGCCAGCTTCACATTGATGGAGAACAAAAAAATACCTGCGCCAATCATGGTGAAAATGCTGCTCATAAATTGAACCAGCGACTGCGAAAAGAACTGGTTTATTTTGTCGGTGTCGTTATTAACGCGCGAAATAAGATCACCGGCTTTGTTTTGCGTGAAGAAATCGATAGGCAATTCCTGTAATTTGTTGAAAACGGTATTTCGCAGATTATACAACATGCGCTGGCCAACACGTCCCATTAATTGTGCCTGTGTGTAACCGCTTACCAACGCCATGCAAAATACCACAAAAAGAATAATGGAGTACTTGATCACTCCATCGTATTGGTGCGTCACCACGAATTTATCCACGGCATGACCCATTAAATACGGTGCCACAAGGTTTAATCCGGAATTGATGAAAATGAATATCATGGCAATGTAGAGGTTTTTACGCTCTTGTCCCACTAATGTCATCAACCGTTGAAGTATTACTTTGGTAGATACTTTCTCAGCGGAATGAACTGAAGCTCCGCGGCCATGGTTAAGATTATAGCTCATAAAAATTCGTACTGCGTTGTGAATTAAAAATCTGCACGTATTCCGGACTTGTTTTCATCAAGACTTCGTGTGTACCGGTTGCCAGAATTTCGCCTTCTTCCAGCAGAATAATCTGCCCGTAATTCTCCACGGAAGCTATTTTCTGCGTAACAGAAAGTAAAGTCAGATCGGGATAGTTCCGTTGAACATTATCGAGAATTTTTTGTTCGGTTTGTGTATCAACACGTGCTGTGAAATCATCCAGTAACAGAATTTTCGGATTTAATGCCAATGCCCGTGCGAGCATAATGCGTTGTTTTTGACCGCCGGAAAGACTTGTTCCACGTTCGCTGACAATGGTGTCCAATCCTTGCGGAAGAAAATCGACAAAGTCTTTCAGTTCGGCAGTTTCAATGGCTTTTGCCAGGAATTCGTTGGTTACATCTTCGTTGAAAGCAATGTTTTCGCGCAAGGTAAGGTTGAAAAGAACGCTGTCCTGAAACACAAACCCGATTTGATGCTGAAAGGTGGTTTTATCGTAATCGTTGATATCAATTCCATCGAATGTTATTGCACCTGAATTTGGCTGAATAAGACCGGTCAACAAATAAAGTAATTGCGTTTTTCCGGCAGCTGTTGGACCAATAATCGCAGTTCGGGTTCCGGATTTTATGGAGAATGAAACGTTTTTCAGCACCGGTTTCTCGCCAAAACTGACAGAAATATCTTTCATTTCGATATTTCCCAGTAAAGTTGTATTTATCGAACCTTTATCGTGAGTGTCTGGAGCATCAAGAACCTGATAAATTCGTGCATACGAAGCTGAAGCCTGCGCAATAAAATTGCTGATAAATCCAATCATCATTATTGGGAAAATGAGTAAAACGAGATATGAGCTGAACGCTGCAAAATCACCCAACGACATGGCACCGGTAATCACAAAATGTCCACCTAAAACTAAAATTGCCAATGAAGCCATATTACCCACAAAAACCACAATCGGAATTAGGGTTGCAAACATTCGTAAAATAGAAATACCAAGGTTTTTGGCCTGGGTATTGGCTTCCATAAACTTATTGTATTCGGTGGTCTGAGCATTTACAACCCGAACTAAA
>CAIYTJ010000113.1 GCA_903929065.1 uncultured Bacteroidales bacterium
ACAAATGCTTGTTGGCCAGGCATTGGCTTCGTGGGAAATTTGGAATGAAAAAGTATAACTCCGGAATGCAATAACATTCAATCAACTCGTCAATTAATCCCTTTCCACCATTCTTTAAATTGTTGCGTGCTGTCTTTCATGTTTACCAATTCACCAATCATGGGTGTTATCAATGGGATATGAAGTTGTTTGGCGGAAGCTGAAACCTTTATCAACGGCTCGTCCCACGGATGAATGGACAACGCAAACTTCGATGAATGCACCGGAAACAATCGTTTGGCGTTTAAATCGGCAAAAGCTTTCAACAAGTCGGCCGGTAACATATGAATGTATTTCCAGTTTTGATTGTACTGACCGTTTTCAAGTATTGCCAGATCAATCGGTCCGAATTTCTTTCCTATTTCAGCAAAATGCTTGTCATAACCGCCATCACCTCCGATAAATATTTTCATCGTTGGAGTTTGCAGTAAATATGAAGCCCAAAGGGTCTGGTTTCGTTTGAATCTCCGTCCTGTAAAATGCCGGGCCGGAAGCGCATTAACCACAAATCCGTTATCAAGCTTTGCAGATTCGTTCCAGTCCAGTTCAATGATAGATTTTTTATCAAATCCCCAATATTCAAAATCTTCACCCACACCCAATCCACAAATCACCTGTTTGATTTTTGGTTTTAATTTCATAACCGTTTCGTAGTCAAGGTGATCCCAATGGTCGTGGGAGATAATAAGGTAATCGATTTCAGGAATATCATCCGCAGTATATCGGTCTGCTCCTTTAAAAGCTTTTACAGTAAATGAAAACGGAGAGGCATGGCCGCTCAACACGGGATCAACCAGAAATCTTTTTCCATCCAGTTGTATAAAGTACGAGGAATGACCGAACCACACCAGAATGTCTTTGTTTTTATCCAGATGCAACAAATCAGTTTTGACCGATGGGATGGAATCAACGGGTGTGACGCGTATTTTTTTTGCAAATAATGTTTCACGGGCAACCGAAAAATAGCTCTTACCTTCAGCCATTACAGGTGTAACGCTTTGGTTTTGAAAAGAACCATCCAGGTAATTGGGTGATCTTTTTATTTTTTCCAACCGTTCACCAGATGGTAATTTCCCGAATTCCTTTTGATTTAATAAGATAATAGTGATAACTGAAATCAGGACCAATATTGATAATAGTATGTACATAAATTTCTTCATTTTACAGCATTATCATTTGCCAGTATCTTCATGTCTTTCATTTCCAACACCGGTTTTGAATAACCCATCAACGAAGCATTAATCATGGCTGCTGCCAAATCCTTTAAGGTTATTACATAATTCGGAGCAATTACCTTCATGGCCGAAATAATCCATTTTACGTATTTGTACATTTTATAATAAGTGTGTGTGGGTTTTAGCGGCAAAAAAGGCTCAATTCCTCCCGGACGGAAGTTATAAACTTTTTTAAACGGCAACTTTTGCAAATCATTCTCGGTTTTACCTTTTACCCGTGCCCACATGGTCTTTCCCTTTTCGGAAGTATCAGTTCCGGCACCGGAAATATAGCAAAAAGTCATATCCGGATAAAGTTTGGAAAGTATAGTGGCAAAATTCAGGGTAAGGGTATAAGTCAGTTTGGTATATTCAGGTTCTTTTTTTCCCATTGACGTTACACCAAGACAAAAGTAACAGGCATTATAACCTGTCAGGCGGTTGCTCAAGGAAGAAATATCGAAGAAATCCTTATGTATAATTTCGGTAAGTTTTGGATGCGTGTAACCACTAGGTTGACGTGTGATAACTAAAATTTTCTCTATTTCGGAACGTTGAAGGCATTCATAAAGAACACCTTCGCCGACCATGCCGGTGGCGCCTGTAATTATAACGTTGAGCTTATTCATTGATTTTTTAAATTTATGTTGAGTAAGTAATAGAATTATTTATATTACAAATTTAAATATTGAAATGTTCATTATTTGTTGTTGAAAAATTGGTTTTATTTTAAACAAAATAGAATAATTGAAGATTAAACTATAGAGATAATACTTGCCTTAAATTAATTTCTCAAAAAGCCGGCTGTGTTTCAAACTGAATATTAAAAAGAGTCTTGCCTGGTTAATTCCCAAGGGCAAGACTCTTTTCGATTTGCAAAAGCACATGTATGTTGTTATTTCTTTACAAGTTTTCTTTCTACAGTACCTGAACCCGTAACAATTTTGGCAATATAAACCCCGTTACGAAAATGACTTATCTGAATGTTTTCATCGTTAGTTATTTGTTTCTTAAGTAAGACGAAACAATTTAAATCACTGATCGTGAGTAAAGCTGTGTCATCAATGCCGCTTATTTGAAAATAATCGGCAGTTGGATTCGGGAATAAGTTAATAGATGCTTTATTGATAGTTAGCTGAGTGAGCGTGCTCATTTAGTCTGAATTATTTAAGATGGAGATTTAATGGAATTCGTGAAATAGAATTTGTGATTTATATAGTGTTCTGCCGCCTTTATGGTTCTTAACCATAAAGACAACATTCACTACCTATTGGAAAACACAAAACAGATAAAATAATCAAGGAAATATTTCAAATCTGGTCAGTCGTTTTGAAATGTTATATTACTGCTGATATATTTTCAACAATAAATAATAATACAATTCGACTTTATAAATACGAATGCTTTTACTTATCAGAAACTTTATTTTTGAGATAAAATGAAAAATTATCACACTACAAAATTACTTCCATAAGCCGGATATACACATCCAAACTGTAAAGGTTTTGTGCCAAAAGGTAAATTTCTGCACCAAAAGGTACGAATATTAACTCATGTGAGATTTCAAGAGTGATTTTATTTTTTTTTCTTTGTCAATTTTTAGAACTTCGTGTTAAAATTATTGCAATGGAATCACATGTTTTTTTAGCTGTTTTGGACTATTATTCTTCATAGTTCTTCTAAGAAAGGACAATTTTCTAGTACGTAACAAGAAGATTCAAAATTGAACAGCTGTTTTGTATAAAGTAATACCCTGTAAATTTTTATTTTACAGGGTATTTTATAATGTAATATTTTTACTTTGCAGTTATCTGTTATTCTCCGACCTGAAAAATATCTTTTTTGGACCATTTTCCGGTACTGAACTATGATTAATGTTTTGCTTAGGTGCTTGTGGTTTTGATGAGGATGGCGTAGCAGTTTTTTCTTTCCGCTGATTCATTCTTCTTCCGGCATTTGGTCCCGGTCCTTGTTTCTTTGCCTTGTTCCTGGGTTTCAACTTGCCTTCAAGCGGTAATTCTTCTCCCGGAAACGGATGTTCTTTTACCACCGGAATTTGTATGGAAATCAACTTTTGAATATCGCGCAGGTATTCAAATTCTTCTACATCGCAAAATGAAACCGCTTTACCATCAAGTCCGGCACGACCGGTACGTCCAATACGGTGAACATATGTTTCAGGAATATTCGGAATTTCATAATTGATGACCAGATTCAAATCGTCAATGTCAATGCCGCGGGCGGCAATATCGGTTGCAACCAACACACGCGTTGTCCGGTCTTTGAAATTACTCAACGCATTCTGACGTGCATTTTGCGATTTGTTCCCGTGAATGGCTTCTGTTTTGATGTGAGCTTTCGAAAGAAAACGCTGCACTTTGTCCGCACCATGTTTTGTCCGTGTAAAGACAAGTGCCGTTTGAATGGATTTATCCTGAAGTAAATGAATCAGCAAATCTTTTTTATCCGCTGCATTTACAAAATACAATTCCTGTTGAATGGTTTCGGCAGTTGT
>CAIYTJ010000114.1 GCA_903929065.1 uncultured Bacteroidales bacterium
TGCGACTTGATTTACTTGGAGAAGCAATCAAACAAGCGCGTAAAGACAGGAACTTGACACAGGAACAACTTGGTCATCTTGTCGGTGTTAAGAAAGCGCAAATTTCCAAGTTAGAGAACAGCTTGACTGATGCAAGGTTCGAAACAATAATAAAAGTTTTTAAAGCCTTAAATGCAAAGGTCAACTTTAATGTTGAGTTGCTCGATCAAACGGTTAAACTCGCCTGAAGGAATCGAAAACCTGGCGTTAACAAAAACTATATGCCAATTGGGGTTTCGGTACGGACAATAAAGTTCGCAGCCTGCAACAACGGCATCGGGGTTCGACAGGAAAGCAACCCGCAATCCCCATCTGCATATAGTTTCGGCCGTTATGGGGCATAGTAAAAAAACGCTCGCCGAAACAGTTTCTATATAACGAAACATTTGTATATCTTTGAGACGACAATAAATGATTAAATGGATAAAAAATTTGACATTGTATTCTTAGATGATGTATTCGAGTTTCTTCGTGACCTTGACAAAAAGCACTACGAAAAAATACTGTTTAATATTCGTAAAGCCCAAATAGATCGCGATCCTGAACTTTTCAAAAAACTAAAAGATGAAATCTGGGAATTAAGGACTCTGTATCAAGGCTTTCAATATCGCCTACTTGCATTTTGGGACAAGACAGATTCTCAAAACACTTTAGTTATTTCGACTCATGGATTTATAAAGAAGCGCAGTAAAGTACCAGACAATGAGATTCAAAAGGCAAACCAACTAATGACTAAGTATTTTGAAGACAAAGAAAAATTTAAAACTAAAAAGAAATGAAAACATACACTTTAGACGAGGTTACAGATAAACTTATTGGGGAAATTGGGACCCCCGAGAGAGATAATTTTGAGTATGAATTACAGATGGATTTAATTGGACAAGCAATTAAGCAAACAAGACAAGAACGTAATCTGACACAGGAAGAATTGGGAAAATTAATTGGTGTTCAAAAATCTCAAATTTCAAGAATTGAGAGCAATGCCAGCAATGTTACCATTGACACATTAATGCGTGTCTTTAATGCCTTACAGGCAAAAGTGAAACTTCAAGTTGAATTGCCACATTTCAAAATTAGTCTCGGACAATAACTACGCCCCCATAACAAAGGCTATAAAAAATGGCGGGTGGGAATGCGGATTTGGAGTTTTGCCGCCCGCTGGAGCGTCCGCGCATGTTGACAGGAAATCGCCCGCAATCCGCCCCTGCGTGTAGCTTCCTACGTTAGCGGTCAGGCTCAGATATGACAGCTTCGAAAGTCAAATTAAGTTGTTGCTGACTTTTGCCCCATTTTTCAATAAATTCTAACATTGGGAATATGGTTTGACCATTTTCCGAAATATAATACTCCACTCTTGGTGGAATTTCAGCAAAAATTTTACGTTCAATAAATCCGTCATCTTCCAACTCTCTTAATTGTGTGGTAAGCATTTGCTTGCTAATACTAGGAATTGCCCTTTGCATAATTCCAAAACGATTTACTCCAACTTTAATTCTATGCAGAATAATAGGTTTCCATTTGCCACCAATTTTATTCATTGCATAGTTATTTGGGCAATTTTCGATTCTATTTTTAAGTTCTTCTAAATTCAAATTATTTTTTTTCATGGCTTAATTTTAACATTAAAGGCATTAGTCTTGTTTTTATGACTATATCATTTTATCGTGACTACTTGTAACAACAGAACAAATGTAATACTTTTGCAAGACTAAAAAAATAAAAACTAAAAAAATGGAAAACATTAAAGACATCGTAAAAACATTTTACACAGATTGTTTAACAGTAAACAATCACACGAATACTAATACGGTTTTATCTAAACTTTTTGCAGACGATTTCCAGTCAAGAAACGCAAAAGAAACGAAAGGGAAAGCGCAAATGATAGGGCAAATTGGTGGTTTCTGGAAATTAATGCCAGATATGAAATGGGAAATCCAAGAGATGATTCAAGAAGGGAATAAAGTAGTTGTTAGAAGTGAGTTTAGTGCATCACCAAAAGGTGAATTTATGGGAATGAATCTAGATGGCACTAAATCTTTTAAAACAATGGCTATTGATATTCACACGGTTGAAAATGGACAAATTACAACTGTTTATCATTGTGAAGAATGGACAACAGCAATTGCACAATTAAAATCTTAATAAATAAAAACATGGAAAGTTCAAACAAAGAAATTGCAATTGGCTTATCAA
>CAIYTJ010000115.1 GCA_903929065.1 uncultured Bacteroidales bacterium
AAGAACAGATTCGTTCTCATGGTATTTACAATCACGAAAATGCGATAAAAATTGAAGAATCTTTCATTGTCAAAGAAAAGCCACTTTTTAAGACACTCACCTGGGCTAATGATTTCACAGATGAAGAAAATAATGATAATCTTTTCTGTAAATATATTGAACTTCACGAACAAGCACTCAATGAAGTGCGGGACAACTTACTTACAATAACTAAGAAATCCGCTCAAATCACCTATGCTAATTTCATTCTACATGATTTTGACAGAAGCTTTCATCACATTCAACCGCTGAGTGAATCCGAGCAGAATAATAAATGCAAAGAGTTTTTTGAATTCGTTTTAAACCGGCAATTTATTGCTGATAATGAACAAAATACAGCTGTACCTAATTACAGTCTTTCCGTCCAGTTAATTAATCACCTCGAATTCATAGACAAATTAATTGAAATGTTTTCGTATTTAGATATAGATCTTTTGGCATTATCAGAAAAATACAAACATAATTTATATCTCTTTGATGAAAACAGAAGCAACAAAACGGTTGACTCTGTGTTTGACTCATCGATAGAGACTAGATATATTGAAAAAGACAGAAGAAACAACTTACAAAACTCTGTCCTTCCAAAGTTCGTCTCAACCTTATCCGATGATTGTCTGATTAAAATCATGCATTACCTGGCAACTAAAAAATTGCTCGAAAACCCAAACACAGACAGTTGGCTGTTTTGGTTTAACCGTAAAGCTTTAAAAATTCCTGAAACTTTGAAATGGAGAGGCACATCCTCCATGCTATCAAATATCATTCAACATTTATGCGGAGCTTGCTGTTCGAATACGATTAAAACAGCTTTTTGTACGAAAGAATATGCTAAACCAACCCGGAAAGAATACGAATCAGGTCGAACCTATAAAGAAATAGAACAAATTATTACTGTTTCAAAGCAAAAAAAATGACAAAATTACCGACCTCAACCCCGACCTTCTGAAAGCCTCATTTTGAGGCTTTTTCATTAAAACCCCGACCTACCCCGACCTGTTTTGGGTCGAACCCCGACCCTAAAATTCTCTTGATTTTATAATAACCGCTTATATTTTTGATGATAAATTTGCATGCAGGAAAGCGATAGACTGCGCAGCTATTGACTTCCAAAAATCAAAAAAATAAGCAAAATTATGGAAACGAAATTCCAACCAACAAACGAAACTCCTTTAGCAGCCCTGACCATTGGCCAGTTCAAAGATTTAATGGGAGAAATGGTCAAACCGCAGCTGATAGTACAAACAAATCAGGAAACTTTCCCGGACACTTTCGGAAAAAAGGAATGTAGCCAATTGACCGGCTACGCTGTAAACACAATCAATAAAATGATCTGTGAGAAAGCAATTCCATTTTACAAGAGAAATGCCAAAGTTCTTTTTCGAAAAGTAGAGATTGAATCCTGGCTATTGGCCAACCGAATCCAAACCGTTGAAGAATATGTTGAAGAAAAAGAAAATTCTCTTTTCAACTCAAAATCGAGCAAATGATTCCGTTTCTCAAATGTCCCGGACTATCAACTATTAACTATCAACTGTAAACTAAATTATATGAATTTTCAGGAACATTTCGAGAAATTCGAAGCGGATCTCCGGAAGAAAATGCTCGATGATGAAACCATCATTGAGTCTTTGAAAGAAGTCTGTCAAAATCACCAGGAACTGAACAAGCGGTTAGACAACCTGATTGACAGCTTGAGCAAAATCCGGAAGATGCCTGCCGACCCATTCTTTTCAAACGAAGAATTTATGGAATTAATGAGTATCAGCGTTCGCACGGCTCAACTGTGGAGAGACGAGGGATTAATTGGTTACTCCAAACTAAGTGGGAAAATCTATTACAAGATGTCCGACATTCAGAAGTTATTAAAC
>CAIYTJ010000116.1 GCA_903929065.1 uncultured Bacteroidales bacterium
AACCTGATTTGCCCGGAAAATTGCTTTGTAATGTGTGCTCCAAATTAAGCGGTTTCCTTCCGAAAAATCATAATTTGTATATTTAAATTTTGTCCAGTCTTGAAGTTCTAACCAAGGACTTGCATTCGTGCATTCATCGGATTTTAAATCAAAACTATAATCTAACCATCTAGTAAATCCTCCTTGTTTATAAAACATATTGTAAACAGCATTGACTCCAAGTTCTGCATCTTCTTCTGTTTTCCAAAAATTTCCTGTATCTAAAGTGTTTGGGTTTTTTAGATCCAAAAGATTTTCATTGCATGAGACTAATCCAATTATTAAAAGCAGTCCAATTAATATCTTATTTTTCATTTCTTTATAGTATTATCGATTATATTTTAGAATGTAATATTTAAGCCGAAAGTAATTGCTTTTACATTAGGATAACCTGCAGAATCCATACCTCTTTCGTATAATGAACCACTGAATTCGGGATCAAGTCCGGAATATTTTGTAAATGTCAATAGGTTTTGGCCTGAAAGACTAAGCCTGCATTGATTTATTGAAACTCTGGAAATTAAACTTTTAGGAATATTATATCCTATTGATAAATTTTTAAGCCGAACAAATGAACCATCTTCAAGCCATCTATCAGTTTCAACAAGAGAATTCAATGTAGATGAATATACTATACGTGGAAAGCCTGTATCACCCTCCTTCTGCCATGGTTGAATTCCTGTACGGTAATTAGAATTGTCATCGAAACGGTCTGTTAATTGACGGGGAGCATTAAAAACCAAACTACCAATTGAAGCAAACCAGTTCATTGACAAATCAAAATTTTTCCATTCAGCTCCAAGATTTAAACCAGCTTCAAATTTCGCCCATGGAGAACCTGCTAATTGCCTGTCGTCGTCTGTTATTTTTCCATCGTGATTGTAGTCGACATATCTAATATCACCAGGTTTCGCATCGGGTTGTATCACTACTCCATTCGTATTCTTATAATTCAAAATTTCATTTGTATTCTGAAATAATCCATCAGTTTTTATTAAGTACCACATACCCATCGGTTGACCGATTTTTGAAAGTGTAGTAGTTGTTTTTACTTGAGTTTCTCCATATCCTAAACTCACAACGCTGTTATTTAATGTAGTAAAGTTAATTCCGATATTATAATTAAAATCTGAAATTTTATCCTTCCACGTAGCTGTTAATTCAAATCCATTGTTTTTGATATTAGCTGCATTAACTACAGGTGAGCCTCCATCATTTCCTGAACTATCGGGAATAGGCATTCCATATAAAATATCTTTTGAATCTGAAATGAAATACTCAGCTGAGAGGGAAAGACGGTTGTTAAACAACGCAAGATCTATTCCATAGTTTTGTTGCACGAGGGTCTCCCATTTAATATCCTCATTTACCAATTTAACCTGAGTTGCACCTCCTTGTACTGTATTGTTAAATACTGCTGGAGTATTGATATTTATTAATGCGAAGTAGTCATAACAACCAATATTTACACTACCTAAAGTACCATAATTGGCTCTTAATTTCAAATCGTCAATTCCGGGAAGGTTAATGAAACTTTCTTTCAAAGGTCTCCAACCAACTGAAATAGAAGGAAATGTGCCCCAACGTTCACCTTTTTTAAAACGAGAAGACCCATCTGAACGTACAGTTGCAGATACAAGGTATTTATCATCGTAATTATAATTTATTCTTCCAAGATATGAAATCATTTTGGCTTCATTCAAGTTACCATACACCTGAGCACCAGATGTACCTGCGCCAAGTACTTGAAAATAATCGCCTTCTGGTGTTTTAAGAAGATTTTGTGTAAGTGCTCCTTTCGTTTCAAATGTTTCGCTTTGATAGGTTATTCCCGCTAATGCATCGATAGTATGTTTATTAAATTTTTTATTATAAGAAATCGTATTATCAATTATTGAAGAGAAATATGTTGATGATGGTTCATAAAGTTCTGAAGGATCTGTAGCTGGCTGATTATATGTCCATGTTCCTTCCCTACGCAAATAACGATGGAAATAAAACTCAGCATCTAATCCATAGTTAACTTTATATTTTAACCCATCTGCTAACTCCAATTCTGCATAAACATTACCTCTCATCCTGTAATTGTTATTTGTTCTATTCTGAAGGTATTTTAATGCTACCGGATTTGATCCGAAAGTTTTAGCTCGATACCCATCTCCATATCCGAACCCACCTGGATTTGCATCATCATAAACAGGAATAGTCGGTAACATTCTTAAAACTTCCCAATACGGGTTTAATGACGGCAATTCAGTCGAGAATGCTTTACTTAACGACAGATTCTCACCAACTTTCAGGATACCTTTTTTTGCTTCAGTATTTACCCTAAACGTGTATCGATCAAACTGTGTTCCGATTAAAGTTCCCTTATTACCAAAATAGTTTCCAGAAACCATATATGTGGAGTTCTTACCTCCACCAGAAATGCTTGCGTTGTATTCATCTAATGTACCTGTTTGAAAAATTTCGTTTTGCCAGTCGGTGTTTATATCAGGTCTATGATCTTGTGGTGGTAATCCGGCATTTGCATAAGCCATGTTATTTAAACGAATAAATTCATCCCTGCCGGCCAATGTGTATCTCGGAGTAGTCTGATACCCTTTTTTTACAGAAAGTTCAACTTTTAGTGGACCTTCTTTACCCTTTTTTGTTGTTATTACAATTACTCCGTTGGCAGCTCTTGATCCATAA
>CAIYTJ010000117.1 GCA_903929065.1 uncultured Bacteroidales bacterium
AATCATGGTAAACGAAGGAATAATCACTTCATCACCTTTTCCAATGCCTAATGCAACCAATGCCAAATGCAAAGCCACCGTTCCATTGCAAACAGCCACCCCGTATTTACAACCACAATAAGCAGCAAACTGTTGTTCGAAAGCTGTAACATACTTACCGGCCGAAGAAATCCAACCGGTTTCAACTGCATCGGTTACATATTTTAATTCGTTACCATCCAAAAACGGTTCACAAACAGGAATAAATTGACTCATATTATCATTTACTATTTTCTCATTTACTATTTTCTCATTTACTATTTACTATTTTCTCACTACGTTCTGCTTACTGTTTACTGCTAACTGTTTATACGCTGCTTTTACTTTTTCCATTGGAATATAAAAAGAGCTGTGACTATCGGCGGCATCTTCATCGTTACCTGTAACTGTCAGAAAATTCAAATCAAAATGCTGGTCAAAAAAAGAAAGATATGGTTCAAATGCCCTTTGCAAATTTGAAAACATCAAAACTTTTGTTTTTGGTTGAGAAAAAATCAGATTGGAGAATCCGGCTGAATTAGGACCTGCAATAAAATCAGCGTTATGAAACAAATTTACTTTCTCACTAAAACTCAACAAGTGTGGTTCTATTATTGTAAATCCCTCATTTATAAAGAACTCTTCCAATTCATCAACATTTAAAATGTTCCGGTAAATAGCATTTTTCCTTCTGATATACAGTTTTGGGTTAGTAATTAATTCTTTCGAATAAAATCTGGTGATAAAAGGAGTTACTAAATTTTCTTTAATGGTTAGAGCTATTTTTTTTGGAATAATCATATCCGAATATGACACATATTTTTCATGATCAATCATTTGGGTTGCACTTTCCATATAAATCAACTCCTCACAACGAGCCATCTGATTGGATAAAAGAGTTTGGACTTTTACATTTTTAAGTTTTTCTATAAAAGAATCCAAAACTTCTTTCAAATGCTCATCAGTATACTCCGGCACTAAAATGGTCAGCTCATTATCAAATAAACCCTCAACTTCAGTAGAATAATACAACTTTGGAAGATATTGAATCATAAAATGCGACCAAACATCAGCATGTACACCGCACAATGAAAATGCTCTTTTAAAATTTACAATCTCCTTATTCGTATTTATATATAATTCATTATCAATTCGACATCCTAAGTCTTTATCCATAGGAATATTTTTTGTAAAAACAGGATTGTAGAATTTATCCCATATTGCTTTGTTTTCAGTTAGAATAAAATCGGATTGAGGAAAAACAATAGCATCCGTATATTTCATAAAATATTGCTCCGAACAATAAAAATCAAGATAACCGCCCACAATCAAATTATAAATTTTCAACGGTAAAACCCGTTCTATAGTAACTGGTTTTACCATTTGAAGTTTTTCGCCTGATTCATACTTTCCGGCAATTGTAAAGGGTGTGTATTCAATGTTTGGGGTCGCAATTCCCTTTTTGTAATTCTCAATAATTACATTTAATCTTTTGACTAACTTACTTAATATTTTAAGAATTATTTTATTCATTGTAAATTTATCATCTGAATTTCAAAAAAAAAATCATGATTAATAATCAATTCTATTTATACGGAATTGTATCTGAAGGATTATACAATTGATCGGTATAAGCGCACAAAATAAAATCGACAGTTGATTGATTATAAACACTATGCGCAACAAATGGCGGAATAAAAACAGTTACGGGGGTATTAGCATCCAGTTCGATAGTCATCTTTTCTTTTGTATGGATATCTTCCAGTTTAAGAATTGCCTTTCCAACAACGGGAGAAAACCATTCATTGGCTAATTCGTGATAATGGCATCCTTTCGATTGATTTGGCAGTGCACAGGTAAAATAAACTTCGCCGGTGTAGGCTGGAAGTTGCTCTTCTTTTCCATCAATAACTTTCAGAAACCAACCACGCTCATCTTTAATCAATCTACGCGGAATCACTTTAATATGAGAAAGTAAATTATCCATCAAGCCAGTTTAAAATTTATTTAATCAATACGTTTTCGTCTGAGACTGAATCAAACCGTACTTTATCCATTTCACCGCAAAATGGTCCCTGTTTCACTTCAATCATTTCAGATTGTTCCAGCATCTTGAACCCGTGACCACCATGTGCTAATAAAATAACATCACCGGTAGATATGATTCTACTTTCTCTGTATTCTTTATCATCATCATAAAAATCAACTCTTACTTTTCCGGATTTTACATAAAGAACTTCCTGAGTTAATTCGACTTTACGTTCTACCACGTTGTGAACATGGGGTGGAATGATATAATCAATGGGTCTGTTCATATATCCTAATTGCTGAGAAAATTCATCAGGTGTGAAAAACGAAATACCGTCCTTTTGATAATTTGATTTAATTATAATAGCCAGTATTTTATTATTATAAGTAATATGTTCAATCATTTGAATTAGATTTTATATGGTTTATCGCATTGGAAATCAATAAACTATTTCCAAATTAACGATATAATCTGTTTGGGGTTAAAATAAATTGAAAGAAATAAATTTGATATCCCTTTATATGTCTGATTGTTTTTTGAATAGATTTTGGCAAGTTTGAAATAATACTCAGATATTATTTTTTTGATAGGCTTTCTTAATTTAAAGTCATGATATTCATCTATCCTTTTAAAGAAATCTATACTTCCCTCATAATCCCTGATAAAGGTAAAGCCTTCGGTAGAAATTCCCTTTGGATTAATACGATATACCGTTGACAAATCATTGATAAATTTAGCCTTGCCATGTTTTGACAGCATTAAAAACAACGGCATATCGTTTATATAACAGGTTTTGTACCAATCTGGAAAAGATTCTATAACATGGTTTCTGAAAACAATTGATGAAACATGACCCGGGGAATTAATTTCTTCACCATATTTTGGACCTTCAATGCCGTTATGTTCAATTAATTGAGTTGCATCACATACATCCCACACATTTATTTTTGCTACTTTTTCTTCACCTGTCTCATCGTTTCGGATAAGTGTATTGGTAAAACAAAGTACAAAATCGGGATTTGCTTCCAAAAAATCAGCCTGTTTCTGTAATTTATATTCATCAATCCAATAATCATCTCCATCGCAATCGGCAATATATTTGCCTGTTCCGGATTGAATGGATTTAATATAATTTGCCATCAATCCATAATTCTTATCCGATTTCAATAAAGTAATTTTTCCGGGATACTTTTTAATGTACTCCTCAATTATTTCAACCGTTTTATCTTCGCTGCAATTATCGCAAATTACCATATCAAATGGGAAATTCGTCTTTTGCATCATACAGCTCTCAATTGCCTGACCAATGAATTTCTCCCGATTATAGGTTGTTGTGCAAATGCTTACTAAAGGTACTTGATTCATCATTCTTTAATGAAGTAAGAATTTTCCAAAATAGCTATTATCAAAAGA
>CAIYTJ010000118.1 GCA_903929065.1 uncultured Bacteroidales bacterium
ATGGGACTCGAACCCGCGACCTACTCATTACGAATGAGTTGCTCTACCAACTGAGCTAAAGAGGCATTTATTTAAAATTTGAAATGCAAATATAAGGCTTTTGTTTGTTTAGTGAAACAGAACTTACAAAATAATTGTAAATTTGCAAAAACAAAACAAGTTCAACATAACTGAAGATTGGAATCATTCAAAACCATTGTTAGTCCAGCAGAAGGAATTTACAAGGAAAAAGGCAGTAGGTTTCTGTCATTTGCCATTCCGGTAAAAGATGTAGAGGAAATAAAGGATATTATAAAAGATTATCGAAAACGCTTTTACGATGCACGTCACATTTGTTATGCATACATGTTGGGAGCTGAACGGTTAGATTTTCGTGCCAATGATGATGGTGAACCATCCGGAACTGCCGGACGACCTATTCTAGGTCAAATCAATTCACGTGAACTAACCAATGTTTTGGTCATTGTGGTTCGTTATTTTGGAGGAATTCTTCTTGGAACCGGAGGATTGGTCGTGGCTTACCGGGAAGCAGCTTCAGACGCATTAAATGAGTCTGAAATTATTGAAAAAGCAGTTGAAGAAATTATACAAATTCGTTTTGATTATCTAAAGATGAACGAGGTGATGAAAATTATAAAAGATTCAGAGACTCAAATAATAAATCAAAAATTTGACAATGAATGTTTTATAACATTTTCAATTAGTAAATCAAATTTAGAAATCACGTTGACCAAACTCCAAAAAATTAATTGTACGATTATTGCTCAAAATTAAAAAATAAACCTCCTTTTCAATTTCAATATTCCAAAAAATTCGACTATCTTTGTGGTCGAAAATGAAAACGAGAAACTTTAAATATTTTTTCGATCAAAGCAGCTCACAGCGAAACGGTTGCGTGGAAAAGTTGCCTCTAATAAATTCAAAACCAATATAAATCTGCAGCGGATTTATATTGGTTTTTTTGTTATAAAATTAATACGGGTAGTAAAAACCGGTAACATTATAAAAACCATGAGCAACAACAGTTTAGTATCAATTTCCGATTACAGCAAGGAAGAAATCCTTGCCATTCTCGATTCAGCTGCTGAATTTGAAGCCAATCCAAACCGCAAAACGCTGGATGGCAGAGTTATTGCAACTTTATTCTTTGAACCATCCACCCGCACTAGGTTGAGTTTTGAAACAGCTGTAATTCGTCTTGGCGGCTCAATAATCGGTTTTTCGGATGCTGCAACCAGCAGTTCGTCAAAAGGCGAAACTTTGAACGATACTATACACATGGTAAGCTGTTACGCCGACGCCATTGTAATGCGACACCCGCTTGATGGTGCGGCCCGTTATGCAGCTGAGGTTTCTCCGGTTCCGATTATCAATGCCGGAGACGGTTCAAACCAGCATCCATCGCAGACTTTACTTGATTTATATTCAATCCTGAAAACACAGGGAACGCTTGAAAACCTGACGATTTGTTTGGTGGGTGATTTAAAATATGGCCGGACAGTTCATTCATTAATCATGGCCATGTCGCATTTTCATCCGACTTTTAAATTTATTGCACCCGATGAATTGAAAATGCCTGACGAATACAAGGTCTTCTGTCAAAAAAACAACATACCGTTCACCGAAGTGAATGAATTGACTGAAAATTTCAATGATGCTGATATTCTATATATGACTCGCGTTCAGAAAGAACGCTTTTTGGATTTAATGGAATATGAACGTGTGAAAAACGTTTATACCCTGAAAAATTTCATGTTAGTAAATTCAAAACCAAACCTTCGAATTCTTCACCCTCTTCCACGTGTTAACGAAATTGACCCAGATGTGGACAGTAATGAAAAAGCATATTATTTCCGTCAAGCTCAAAACGGATTGTATGTCAGACAAGCAATTGTAAGTAAAGTATTAGACCAAAAGTAGTTAATCTATTTAATTTATGGAAAAAGAATTAAAAGTAGCAGCACTTCGCAATGGAACTGTGATTGACCACATTCCGGCGGATAAATTATACAAAGTGGTTTCAATTCTGCATTTAAACGAATGCGCCCAACAAATCACCATTGGAAACAATCTGGATAGTGCCAAAATTGGCAAAAAAGGGATTATTAAAATTTCTGATCGTGTTTTTGCTCAGGTTGAAACCAACAAAATAGCCCTGATTGCTCCGAATGCCAAAATCAATATTATTCGGGATTTTGTGGTGGTGGAAAAACGCGCTTTATGCTTGCCCAAAGACATTCACGAAATAGTACAATGTGCCAATCCGAATTGCATCACTAATAATCAACCGGTTAAGACTCACTTTCATGTTGTGACTCTGGGAGGAGAAGTAATTTTAAAATGTCATTATTGTGAACGCGAAGTCAAACGTGAAGATGCAAAAATAAAATAATTAACATGAGTAAAGTACACTGGAAACCCGGGACGTTGATTTATCCGCTGCCGGCTGCACTAATTTCGTGTGGAAATAGTCTTGAAAATTATAATTTACTGACTGTAAGTTGGATGGGGACAATTTGTTCGAATCCGCCGATGTGTTATATTTCAATCCGAAAGGAACGTCACTCATACAATTTGATTAGAGAAAGTGGTGAATTTGTGATCAATCTTACTAATGAAGACATGGCTTTTGCAACCGATTGGTGTGGTGTCAAAAGCGGGAAAGATTTCAACAAATTTGCAGAAATGAAACTAACTCCGGTTAAAGGTGAATTGGTAAATGCTCCAATTGTCAATGAATCACCGCTTTGTATTGAATGCAAAGTGAAAGAAATTATTCCGCTTGGTTCGCATGATATGTTTATTGCAAATGTTGTAAATGTTCAGGCTGATTCGGAATATATTGATCCTGAAACAGATACATTTAAATTATCCGAAGCGAAACTGATTGCCTATTCTCACGGTCATTATTACAAACTGGGAGAAGAAATCGGAAAATTCGGTTGGACTGTGCAAAAGAAAAAATAATTCATGAAACACGAAATTGACCTTGCATCATGGAAACGCCGCGAACATTTTGAAGTTTTCCGGAACTTTGATGAACCTTTATTTGGTATAACTGTTCGTGTTGAATGCTCAGTTGCTTATATAAAAGCAAAAGAGGCAGGTTATTCATTTTCATTGTATTATTTATATTTGTCGATGAAAGCAGCTAATGAAATTGAAGAATTCCGGTATCGGATTGAAGATGATAAGGTGGTTTGTTACGACAGCATTGGCGCCGGACCGACCATTTTCCGTGAAGACGAAACCTATGGCTGTGCCTATATGCCTTACAACGAAGATATTGAACCTTTTATGAAACAGGCAAGTACTGAAGTGGAACGTGTAAAAGCAGAACGTGGTTTAAAATTTCCATATGCCGGCGAAGATTTGATTCATTATTCAACCGTTCCATGGGCCGATTTTACATCAGTAAATCATGCACGTATTTTGAGTAAAGGAAAAAGCATTCCAAAAATCACTTTTGGAAAAATAACGAGAGATGGCGACAAAATGTGGATGCCGGTTGATGTTCATGCGAATCACGCCTTGATGGATGGTTTTCATGTAGGGAAATTCATTGAGCGGTTCCAGGAACTACTAACTCAGCAGTAAACGGCAAGCAGTAAGCAGCAAGATTAAAAAAGAGAAAAATATATAAACTAAATAATAATTTCGTCTTAGCGACTAAAGACTTTTGACTTTAGACTATAGACAATAGACAGAAAAAACGAAATGAAAAGAGACCAGGTTATTTTTGACATTATTGCACGTGAAAAACAGCGTCAATTGAAAGGAATTGAGTTAATTGCATCGGAAAATTTTGTAAGCGAACAAGTTATGGAAGCAATGGGTTCCGTTTTAACCAACAAATATGCCGAAGGATATCCGGGC
>CAIYTJ010000119.1 GCA_903929065.1 uncultured Bacteroidales bacterium
GGAGTAATTTTTTTACCTGTTATCAATTTTCCTGATATGTCAAATAAATCAACATTCAATTCATTATTTGAAGGAAGATTACTAGCTTTAATTATAATATCATTACCTAATCTAAAAGCTTTATAATTAACTTCAGTTGCATTTTCTGCAATACCTACACCTGAATTAGTAGGTAATTTAAACGAAAATACCTTAGTAGCAGGATTACCACCAGAAATATATTCGCCTGTATGCCAGAAAATAGTTCCATCTCAAGGATCAAGAGAAGTGTGTGAATAATCACCAAAACGATTAGTACTGGTTTGAGCAGAGTTGCCGGCAACAACTTGTGTTTCGGCAAAAGTCATTGTATTTAAAGGATCAGTGGATAATCTGCCGGTATATCTAAGACTAGGGTAAATGGTTGACGATCCTGAAACTGCATAAGCCATGCCAATTGAACCATTGTCGTCCATTGCAATACTACCTACCCAACGGTTATAAGCATCGGGAGCAAAAGTGCTTTGTTGATAGATACTCCAAGTTGTACCGGTTTGACGTAATTCGTACCATCTGATACTACGTTGTCCTGTTGATGCACTTACCAAAACGCCACCACATAATACTACGCTGTTGTATCCGGTCCATCTTCTGTATTGAGCTCTAAAAGTAAGTACTCCGCCAATTCCATCAAGTTTAGATGAAGTTCCGGGTTGTGCAATATCATCCCAGTTTGAATTATAAGAAGCATCAAAAGCCTGTGTTGGCAATTGCGCATCCAGCGTAATAGTTGCAGTAGGTGTAGCTCCCCAGGTTGTAGCCATTTTGAATACATTTATTCTATCAACATATCCGCTGCCCCATCCATCATCTTCGTAAGTAAAAATTGGGCATGCAGTGCCATAAGGAGGCAATTGACCATCTGCATCGGCTGGTAATGGGCAAAAGAATCCACCGCCATTAGGAGGTGTAAATGTTTTATTTATCGATCTGGAAGCAGCAACGCCTTTTAGCATTGAATCTCTTTCGAATACAAATATTTTTTGTGCTGTTTGGTTAGAAGTCATGTAATAACCATCAGACCATATTGAAAATTTTTCGTAATCAGGAAACTGTGGTGAAGTATATGAATAGGTGTAATATGCACCTGTTGGATCAGATGTTTTTGAAACAGCCAAACATATTTTATTACCACTTTGTTTAAATTCGGTTATTACCCAACGATCGGCATATTTATCATAAAGTACAATTGGATCGCCATCATTTGAGCTGAATAATAAAGTTCCTAACTGAAAAGGGCCACCACTTGCAACACTTCCGCCTGTTTTTGTAAATATTTGGTATTGGGTATTTACAGATTGTAAATAATGATTTGGACCTGCAGCTCCGGTTGGATCCGGTGGATAACTATTTCCTGATTGACCTTCCCATTGAACTATTGGTGCTCTATTTTGTCTGTATCCAGGTGTTTTCTGGCAAGCAGGATCGTCACCTAGTGGCAAAGCGTTAGGATTAAGTTTTACTGAAAAAGGAATACGGTTATCTCTGTCAGGAGACTCTTTTCTTTCGGAAGTTTGTTTTGCAACAGCTTCAGGATGCTCCTTAATCAATTCGCTTAGAGGTTTGGTTTCATGAAATTCATCACATTTAATAACTTCTACCTTGCCATCATCTACTTTGTTTTGAGCTTTTAAAACAGTTACTGCTAAAAACACAACTAAAACCAAAAAAA
>CAIYTJ010000120.1 GCA_903929065.1 uncultured Bacteroidales bacterium
AAGTATAAAATGAAACCTTCCCATTGTTAAATTCAATTTCTGATAAATAAACCTCATTTGCAATTGTCTGTGAAATTGAATTAAGACCTACAACTCCGTCATTTTCTGATCTGTTTTGTGTAACATATTTTTCATTGAAATGTATTTTACTATAGAATGGATGATATCCATAATCATATTTAAAATTTATAAAATCTCCGTTAGGAGCTTCTATTCGATCTATGTACCATGAAGTGACAACATCTGGTTGAACAGGACTTGGAGCAAGTGCATTATTGTAAAAATTGCTCGGATTTGATGCTACTAATGATCTGGTTAATTCATAGGTTTCAAAAGAATATTTATAACCTTTTCCATCTGTTATTTCCCAATGTCCATAACTTTGACCTTCTCCTAAATTATATGAAGGATAGTACTTAATCTTTAAATCTTTGATTGATTCACAAATAGGTTCTGCATAATCATTACCATTTAGTCTCTTTCTATCAAAAAAAAACTTCCCTGAGTAGCCCATGAAGTTAAAGTTATAAACATCAGGTTCTGTATCTTCTTTGCTCAAAAGTAGATATTGATAAAAAACATCTTTAATATTGTCATTGTTAATTGCAGCCCAATTTATATCTGTTTTATTTGAGTTTAAATAGGGAAAATCTTGTCCAAAATAATATCCTCCGGGAGGATCAAATTCCCATTCTACACCATCTCTTCTGCCAAAATCATCATATCCATATACGGTCCTTGCAATAACTCCTCCGGCATTTAATGCCCAACCCAATCCAACTGAGCTTGCTTCTTGAGCAACCTTAATGCCCGAAGCGTGATAACTTAGCGAAATAGGAAGCTCAATAGATCCGCATTTTATTGTGTAAATTGGAACCGAAATGTCTGGTACTCCGGTATAAAGACTAACAGGGACGTCACCATATATTCCTAATGAAGCTGCACTGGGCGATGGAGGTACTATTCTGTTTTCTTTTTCTGCATTAATATGATATGCATTTATAAAAAAAACTATTATAACATATATTATTCGTTTCATATTTTCTTCTTTCGTTTAATTCGTTTTAATTCGTCTTCTTTGTTCTCCTTATTGTTTTACCACATTCAGCTTCATCACCATATCATCTACATGTACATAGAGTGAATATACTCCGGTTAAAAGACCGCCCATATTGATGGTGGTAATATTATATCCTTCGCTCATATTCTGTGGAGCAGTCTGGCAAAGCGGAATGCCGATATTATTGTGTACTGTAAACCATACCTGGGCTGCACGGGTCAGTTTGTAGTTTATTGTCAGGTTATCTGTTACCGGGTTTGGCATTAACTGTGCTTCGGTAAAAACAGCAGCTATACCCTGCAAAGCGTTCGTTTTATCCACCGGAATAGAATCTGTTTGTACCTGTGAAGTTTGCAGTTCGGGCGGATAATAGAAAGAGGTTGTAAATACCGTGGTATCTTTCCGACTTGCAGCCTCATATTCACTTTGTTTCTTTAGTATCTTACTCACTGTTGTTTTCACACTTTCGAACACCGGATACCGAATGCCTGTGGCATACCAGGAATATGTATCAAGGGTCATTTCTATGCTGTCCTTACCTGTTTCCGTGTACTGGCGCAGGGTATGTATCCGCAGGGCTTTCTTTACTGTTTCGCGTTGGGGCAATAATAAATCTCCTTCAGCATCGGCAATGGTGCGGGTATATCCTTTCACTTTCAATGGAATGCGGTGGCAATATTCTCCAGTTCCGGTAAAGAAACTAAACAAGGTGTCTCCGTAGGCATACGGGAATTTCAGCCGCAGTTCAGGAACAGTATATTCCATCATGGTAGTGGAATTTTCAAACCCCACGGCCCACAGGCTGTCCTGTTGCTGGCGGTAGTAATAACGCGTATTATGTTCCATACCACACAGTCGGGTCATATGGGTACTGTCCGAAATAAAATACTTCAGCGAATATTCTTCATTGATGGGTTGGAGCATACTGAAATCCCAAAACAAGCCCCGTCCGCTGCTTCCCGGATCATGAAACACAACCTGCTGCTTTACGATTTTATCATCGCCCCTGTAGGCATTTCGCACCGAAGTAAGCCGCTGTGAAGTTTGCGCCATCCCGCTCACGGCAACGAAACAGACAGTGAGAATGAATATGTATTTTTTCATACGTTTATTTTTTAATTAATTGTCGTATGGAACTCGCAATGAACATCGTCTTTTGGTTTAAACGCCTGTTTTAATGCTCGTTTCATGATAATTATTATTTTATTCTTTTATAGATAAGTTTATAGTTCTGCAGTCGGTTTTAAGTAGAAATTATAAAATGTCAACTATCAACTATCAATTGTCCGCTCGGCTTTGCCGCTTAGCTTGCCAAGAACTGTGAACTATCAATTGTCAACTGTCAACTATTTCTCTAGCTGTTTTTTCAACTCATCAATCTGTTTTTGCTGTTCAATCACATAAAGTGTCAACTCTTCAATTTTCTGCAGCAATTTATTTTGCATTTCACCCATATTCATCCCGTTCTTGGTAATTTCTCCGGCAGAAGGAATCTCTGGTAAGTGGCTGTTAGCGGTTACATATTGTTCCACCTGATAAAGCGGCATCAATTTATACGAGGATTTAAAAACATAATCGGCGGGTACAGCTAAATCAACAATAACTTCTTCGGCATGGATTTTTCCTTTTACGGTTAGCATGGCTCCTATAGTTTCTGATGTACTTGCAGTACCTATACCAACATGTCCGGTAACGTTAAGTGTAGAACTGATTTTGGCATCTCCGACAACATCAAGTTTGGATGAAGGCGTTTTTGTTCCAATTCCTAAACTCCCCTTCTTTAATGTCATTTCTGTGGTCAGATTCGTTCCATCCCACGATGTGAAATCTAACCTCGCAACAGAACTTCCTGAATAATTTATAATGCTTTCTTCCTGACCACCTGAATAATTCCATGTAAATGCCAACCCATTTCCAACTTTAGGATTATATTTAGTTGAGTTCATACCCGCATTTGAACTAAAATAAATCCAGGAATTGTCATAAGTGCCTCTTACTTGTAAAATACCTTGTGGATTAGTTACTCCAATTCCAGCATTTCCATTACTAAGTATTGTCATTCTTGCATTTCCGTTTGTTTCCAATATTAAATTATTTGAAGCGTATGAACTGAATTCGCCTGTAATAGAATAAATAGGCTTATTAAAAATAAATTTTGGTAAATCTGAATATATATGTGCCCATGATCCATTCTGTGCACCTAAATCTAGGGAACCATAATCAGTCTTAACACGTAATGCACCTCCAGGTTGATTGCCCCTGATAGCACCATTTATATGTAATTTTTCACTGGGTTGTATACCTATTCCTAGTTTTCCTGAAATATATTCATCGTTTTGAATAATTGTTGGATTTGTACTTATTGTATAATTTGGATCAATGGAATAATTTAAACTAAATATCGGGTCATTATCCATTCCATTGTCACCATAATAACAACATACATATATTATACCTGTAGTGGATATAATGGTTGAAGTTCCATTTGTTGGTTCTCCGGCCGAAACGAAATACTTATAAGATCCATTTTCATAGGTATAAATATAGAATCCATCATAAGTATTCAAGGTATAGTTTATTTTTATGGGTGTATTTGGACTAACATTGAGTACATAAGAATTATACCAATAACCATCTTCATCAAAATTACAATCTTCGATATTTAATTGTAGACTTCCTGTATTCGTTTGAGCTATTATTGGAGTTACCAGCAACAACATAAGAACTGGTATAAAAACTAATTTTATTAGTGATTTCATAATTTATTGGATTTATATTTAATTATTTTTATTGACTAACTTTGATCTTTGTATCCTTTTTATTCTCAATGTATCCATTTGTTCTTTTGTAAGAATATTATTCAGCTTAGATCTGTATTCAAGAACAACTTGACTATTCATCGTTTTCTTTAATTCGGGATTTGTCTGTAAATCCTTGTTTTTCAATTTCACTTCGTAGTCTTTCGCTAGTGTTTGGATTGCCAATTTCTGACTATCGGTAAGTTGAATGTCCTTACATATTCTTTTCAACATGTTGTCCCCCAAGTTCTTTGTATAGTCTTTTCTACTCGGATTTACCGCAAATATTAAATTTGAGAATAAAGCAATGGCAATAACTGCCATTAGAAATTTAAGT
>CAIYTJ010000121.1 GCA_903929065.1 uncultured Bacteroidales bacterium
AAAATAGTTTTTAGTTTTTTTAGTGACGCAAAGTTAGCTTTTTTTACCAAGAAATAAAATATATAATTAAAAAAAACAATCTTTTTTAGAGCAAATTTCTGTTCTTCTAAATTTGTTTCAGATTTTTCCCTTCGCCCTGAATGACAAAACAAAATATTTATACACTGCGTGTTCTGATTTATATTACGGTGCTCTGCACCTTGGATTCTATCTGACTACTTCTTTCTACAAATGTTATCGGGACTCTGTCCCTTCTTTGTACTCCTGACTTAAGAATTAATTTATTAGGTGCGGAGTACCGATTATATCTGTAGTATGTGAATATGAATAAACCTAAGGTGCAGAGCACCGTAATATAAATTAGCAAAGTCATATATGTTTATTTTAATGTTATAGGAGCTTTTGCGGATAATCATTGTAAAAAATTATTTGAGTGTATGAGAAATTGGCTATAGTATATCTCAGATTGCAAATATAAAAACAAAAAATCCCGAATGAAATGAATCATTCGGGATATTCAGTTTAATTAATATCTTTTCTTGTAGCCGCTGCTCTTACGGTCGCCACCACCTGAATAAGGACGGCTTCCACGATCGCTTGATTCACGCTTACGCCATGGTTTTTCTTCACCACCGGTACTTGCTGCCGGGCGGGCAGGACGATCACCGCCCCGGTCACCACCGCGATATCCGCCGCCTGAACGGGATTCACCACCACCGTAACTGCTGCGTTGACGATATTCCGGTTTGCGGCTTCCACCTTCTTCAAATGATTTGCTTCCTTTGGCTTCCGTAACCACGTAATCCGTTTCACCGGCAAATGCCAACACCACTTTTTCCACCTGATCGGCAAAAACATCGAAGAACGTAAATTTATTCGTCACTTCAATTGAACCAATGCTGATAGATTTGTCGCCGGTTACATCATTAATAATACCCAGGAAACGTTTAGGGTCAATACCTTCTTTTTCACCGACATTCATTTTCAAACGAACTTTATTGCCGGTTTTACTTCCGCGTTCAGGGCGTTCTCCTCTTTCAGGTCGGTCACCGCGTACTGGTCTATCGCTGCGTTCCGGTCTGTCGCCACGTTCTCTTACATGTTCGTGATAGTTCAGGTCTTCGGTATCTTTGTAATATTCAAGGAAGCGGTTGAATTCCAGCGATACGAAACGTTTCAGAATTTCTTCTTTCGACAGATCTTCCAGTTGTTTCATAATTTGCGGAACATAAGGCGCAATTTGTTCTTCGCTCACTTCCACATTTTGCATGCGGTCAATCATAAAGAACAATTGTTTCTTACAAACTTCCAGTCCGTTAGGGATTTGTTGTTGTTCAAAAGTCTTGCGGAGCATGCGCTCAATATCTTTTATTTTGAACCGTTCCTTGGAGTGAATAATCGAAACGGCAACACCTTTCTTATTCGCACGACCGGTACGGCCGCTGCGGTGTGTATAAATTTCCACATCATCCGGAAGGTTGTAATTGATAACGTGTGTCAAATCGCTCACGTCCAATCCACGAGCCGCCACATCGGTAGCCACCAGCAACTGAATGTTACGGATACGGAATTTCTGCATTACCGTGTCACGTTGTGCCTGCGACAAATCACCATGTAAGGCATCGGCATTATAACCGTCGTGCATTAAATGATCGGCCACTTCTTTTGTTTCCTGACGGGTACGGCAAAATACAATCCCGTAAATGTCTGGATTCAAATCCACAATACGTTTCAATACCAGGTAACGTTGTTTTGCCTGCGAAACATAATAAATATGCTCCACGTTTTCAGCTCCCGAATTCTTTGTTCCAACCGTGATTTCTTCGAAATTCTTCATATAGCGTTTGGCTATATTGGCAATTTCTTTCGGCATGGTAGCCGAGAAAAGCAAGGTGCGGCGTGTTGCCGGAGTTCTTTCCAGAATGGTTTCGATATCTTCTTTGAAACCCATGTTCAGCATTTCATCTGCTTCATCAAGTACCAGAAAATCAATCGCTCCCAATTCAATTTTTCCGCGTTCAATCAGGTCAATCAACCGTCCCGGAGTGGCCACAATAATTTGCGGAGCCGTATCCAGTTGACGAAGTTGCGTGCGAACATCCTCGCCGCCATACACCGGTACAATGCGCATTCCACGCATGTTTTTCGAATATCCTTTCAAATCATTCGCGATCTGAATACACAATTCGCGGGTTGGTGAAAGCACAAGCGCCTGAACCTGCTTCCGCGTAGGATCTATCATGTTTAATACCGGCAACCCGAAAGCTGCTGTTTTACCTGTTCCTGTTTGTGCCAGTGCCACTAAATCAGCGGATTGTTCCAGCATAAACGGAATAACTTTTTCCTGCACGGGCATAGGTTGCTCGTAGCCAAGTTCTTCGATGGCCGATAAAATATCGTCCTTCAAATTCAATTCTCTAAATGTCATTTTTTTGTTTTTTGTACACGTTTTTGAGTTCTCATCCGGCGATAATTTCATTCTCTAATGAAAACGTGTACCATTTTGGTAAGCCTACTGTTATTATAACACAGTGAAATTCGGATATTTACTCCCAACGTATAGTTGTTTTTAAATCGGGTGCAAAGGTAGTCAAATTAATCCATTTTTCTATTATAATCAATTAAATAACTTTTCACTGTAATTGCATTGAAATATATTATAGTTAATGGTGCAAATCCTTGCATTTCAATGGTTCATTTCTCTTGCATTATTGATTTATTTCATTAATTTTGTAAGCAAATTGTCACAAAAATACATAGCTGAATATCAAACTATTATAAAATATATCTTTATGAAATCAATGACTAAAAGTCCCTTGCAGATTGCCCGTGCAACGTATGAACCCAAGTTGCCTGCAGCTCTGAAAGGAAATGTGGTATTAAAAGAAGGTGCTGCCACCGAATCTGTCGCCGATCAGGCCGACATCAAAAATCTTTTTCCAAACACGTACGGAATGCCGCTGGTAACATTTGAATCGGGCCAAGCAAAAGTAAATCCGGTTGTCGGTGTGGGCGTTATTCTTTCGGGCGGACAAGCTCCGGGCGGACACAACGTTATATCAGGCCTTTACGATGGGTTGAAAAAGTTGAATCCTGACAACAAATTGTACGGATTTTTGGGCGGACCAAGTGGACTGGTTGATCATCAATATGTTGAACTTACCAAAGAAATTGTAGACGAATACCGCAATACCGGTGGTTTTGACATTATCGGTTCCGGAAGAACCAAACTGGAAGAAGAATGGCAATACGAAAAAGGAACTGAAATTTGCCGGGAACTTGGTATCAATGCCATTGTTATCATTGGTGGAGACGATTCAAATACCAATGCCTGCGTGTTGGCCGAATACTATTCTCAGAAAAATTCAGGAATTCAGGTAATTGGTTGTCCTAAAACAATCGACGGCGATTTGAAAAACGAAATGATTGAAACTTCTTTCGGATTTGATACTGCCTGTAAAGTTTACTCGGAATTGATTGGTAACATTCAACGGGATGCCAACTCAGCCAAAAAATACTGGCACTTCATCCGCTTAATGGGCCGTTCGGCTTCGCATATCACGTTGGAATGCGCCTTACAAAGTCAACCGAACATTTGTATTGTTTCGGAAGAGGTGGAAGCCAAAAACATGACGCTGAATAATGTGGTTGATAATATCGTGAAAGTAGTTGTTCACCGCGCCAAACACGGATTGAACTTTGGAACCATTCTTATTCCGGAAGGATTAATTGAATTTATTCCTGCGATGAAAATACTGATTGCTGAATTAAATGATCTGTTGACGCACAACGACGATTTCAATGCATTGAACGGTGATGAGGAAAAACGTGAATATGTAAAAGGAATGTTGAGCCCGGAAAGTTGCGAGATATTCCGTAGTCTTCCAAAAGGTATAGCCAAACAATTGACTCTTGATCGTGATCCACACGGTAATGTTCAGGTATCGCTCATCGAGACTGAGAAACTGTTGATTGAAATGGTTGGAAAACGTCTTGCACAGTTGAAAGCGGAAGGCAAATACAAAGGCAAATTTGCAGCAATCAATCATTTCTTTGGTTACGAAGGACGTTGTGCCATTCCATCAAATTTTGATGCCGATTATACTTATTCATTAGGTTATACGGCTTCAGTTTTAATTTCGGAAGGTAAAACCGGGTATATGTCTTCCGTTCGTAATCTGACTGCTCCGGCAGCAGAATGGATTGCAGGTGGTGTGCCTATCACTATGATGATGAATATGGAAAAACGCCATGGTAAAATGAAACCGGTTATTCAAAAAGCATTGGTTCTGTTGGATGGCGCTCCATTTAAATACTTTGCGGCAATGCGTGAGAATTGGGCAGATGAAAAAGCCAGCTATATTTATCCGGGACCTGTTCAGTATTATGGACCTTCTGAAGTATGCGATCAACCAACAAGAACTTTATTGTTGGAACAGGGAAAATAAATGTTCAACTTTTAATTTACTTTTGAAAATTTTTCAAAGAAATAAGAAACAGGATTTGCTTAATTGCAAATCCTGTTTCTGTGTTAATTTACCATA
>CAIYTJ010000122.1 GCA_903929065.1 uncultured Bacteroidales bacterium
ACAGGGGTTTAAACTGATGGCTAAACTCTGTGGGGTTTAGTCATTTTTTGTTTTGGCGGTATTTTAATATTTAAAAATTGCTTATTTCAAAAAAAAATATTTCAATGCAATTATATCAAACTTTCCTACAACACCCGGTAATTTGCACTGACAGCAGAAATTGCCCTGAAAATTCGATTTTTTTCGCATTAAAGGGAGACAATTTTAATGCCAATGCTTTTGCTTTGAAAGCGTTGGAAAATGGATGTGCTTTTGCAGTTGTTGACCAAGAAGAATTTGCTATTGATGATAGATTTATTCTTGTTGAAAATGTATTGGAAACTTTGCAACAACTTGCAAATTATCACCGTAAACAATTAGGAACACCGGTAATCGGAATAACCGGTACAAACGGCAAAACAACAACTAAAGAGTTGATTGCGTCCGTTTTGAGTGAAAAATTTAATATTTTGTTCACACAGGGAAACCTGAACAACCATATTGGCGTGCCACTCACATTGCTCAACCTAAAACCAGAACATGAATTGGCTGTCATTGAGATGGGCGCAAATCATCCGGGAGAAATTAAACGACTGGCAGAAATTGCATTTCCTGATTACGGAATTATTACCAACGTTGGAAAAGCTCATTTGGAAGGTTTCGGTTCATTTGAAGGTGTTATGAAAACAAAAGCGGAACTTTATGACTTCATTTACGAATCCGGAAAATTAGTTTTCATAAATGCTGACAACGGTTTTCTAATGGAAATGGCCGGTAAATCCGAACTTTCAAACAAAAATAAATTATTGAAATACACTCAAGTAGAAACAACCGAAGCTTCGGTTTATGGCGAGATTTCTGATTGTTCTCCATATTTGGAAATGGTTTGTAAAACGAATAATCAGCCAACTTTCGAAATAAAAACCAAACTTATTGGTTCGTATAATGCCGAGAATGTATTGGGAGCAGTTGCAATTGGCAATTTTTTCGGGTTGACTAATGTACAGATAAAAAATGGTTTGGAAAAATATATTCCGCAGAATAATCGATCCCAACTGACTGTTACAGAATATAATAAACTGGTTATTGATGCGTATAATGCCAATCCAACCAGTATGCGTGCAGCTATTTTAAATTTTGCCCAAATGAACGTTGAGAATAAAATATTGATTCTTGGGGACATGCTTGAGCTGGGCGAACACAGTGATAATGAGCACCAAAACATTGTGGATTTATTGCAACAAAACCACTTTGAAAACGTTTTACTGGTAGGAAAAGATTTTATGAAAACTAAAAATCCGTTTCAATGCTTTGAAACAGTTGAAAATTTAATCGGTTTCTTAGACGAAAAGCCGATAAAGGGAAGTTTTGTGCTGATAAAAGGTTCGCGTGGAATTAAACTTGAAAAGATATTATCAAAATTCTAGAAATGAATAATCTATAATTTATGGATGAGATTAAAAAACGAAATTTCAATATTATTACAATAGCTACAATAATCATTATCATATTGGGGGTACTTTTGATTTATTTTGTACGAAAAGCAAATCATGAAGAGACTGAAAAGGTAGAATTGGTTCAGATGATGAACTTTGAAAAAGAACAGTTACAAAAAGAATATACCAATTTTAATCAGGAAATTCCAGGTTATATATCAAATATTAAAAACGATTCATTGGTAAAATTACTTCAGGATCAAAAATCAAAAGTTCAACAACTACTTGAAGAGTTGCGCATTACAAAATCAACTAATGCAAAACGTATCACACAATTGAAAGATGAATTAGCATCGGTTCGCAAAGTTATGATTCAGTATGTTAATCAAATTGATTCGCTTGACAAAGTCAACAAGGTCTTGAAAACTGAAAACGTTGAAGTGCACAAAAAATACAAAGCAGCAACCGAAACCGTTCAACTCCTTTCGAAAGAAAAAGAATCACTCAATCAGGTTGTTACACGTGCTGCTATTCTTGAGGTTACGAATTTCAAAATGACACCGTTAAATAGTGCGGGAAAAAAAACAGGTTGGTTTTCG
>CAIYTJ010000123.1 GCA_903929065.1 uncultured Bacteroidales bacterium
GGTGTGGGCAGTGAAGGATTCGAACCTCCGAAGTCGAAAGACAGCTGAGTTACAGTCAGCCCCAGTTGGCCACTTTGGTAACTGCCCATTTTTTTAAAGCAGTGCAAAGATACATTTAATAATCTATTTTACCAAACAATATTGGCCATTTTTATCGCTGTTGTAGCAGCTTCAACGCCTTTATTTCCGTGTTTTCCTCCTGCCCGATCAAGTGCCTGTTGTAAGGTATTGGTTGTGAGTACTCCAAATATTACAGGACAGCCATTTTGAATAAGATTCAATTCAGTAGCACCGGAAGTTACACTCTGACAAACATAATCAAAGTGTGGTGTATCGCCCTGAATGACGCAGCCAATTATGATTATTGAATTGAATTTGTTTAAATTTATTAATGTTTTCGCCGCATAAGTAAGTTCAAATGTACCGGGCACATGAATTACTTCGATATTTTCAGACTTAACTCCAATCATTTCCAACGTTTCAATAGCTCCATGCAACATGGTGTGTGTGATTTGTGGATTCCAATCGGCTACTGCTATTGCATATCGTTGGTTTACAACCGTTTCTTTATCCGGCATAAGATCTGCGTTATATTCTGAAAGGTTTTGATATTTTGTTGCCATACGATTGATCTTTTAAATGAGTTTCTACGTTTAAAAAAAGCTGCTCCTTTTGGGAAGCAGCTTTTATATTATAAATCAAAATTAATTATTTCTGAACACGTGCTAAATATTTATCAATATCAGATGCTTCAGAGCTTTTCGGATATTTTTCCTTGATTTTGGTATATAGTTTTTCGGCTTTTTCTGGTTGATTCATTGATTCATAAATTAATCCGGCTTTTTTCAAATAAACAGGACTTAGAACTGCATTATCTTTATCAGCTGCTTTTTCGAAATAACCTACAGCTTTTGAAGTTTCATTTAAATTTACATAACAGTCACCGGTTAAACCAATAACTGAAACAGCGAAATAATTGTCGTCGCCACTGAATTTTGATAAAAATTTAATGGCTTCATCATATTGACCTAATTTATAGCAACATATACCGGCATATGCAGAAGCAAGTTTACCCGAAGGAGTAATTCCAAATTGAGATGAAATTTCTCTGAAACCCATTGATTGAACACCTTTACCTTCGAGTGCAACACGGAATGAATCGGTAGCAAATGCAGCCTGTGATTTTGATAATTCATCCTGAGCTGTAATTTCGCGTTTATCAAGATAAAAATTCTTGAAAGACATTACCAATAATACTGCCAGAATTATTATTCCAACACCTGTTATGATTTGCTTTTGATATTTTTCGATAAACGCCTCAGTTGAAGTTAATGCATGTTCAACATTTGCCAATTCGTCGTGTGTTTTTTCCTCTTTCTTAGCCATAAATTTTATTTTAAGAATATCTTTTGTTAATACAGTTTTTGTATAGAGTTGCAAAAGTAGATATTTTCTTTTGGATTACGAAATTTTAAATTGGTTTTTTTTGAAAGTTGTATTGATGGGTGTTCATAAACATAAAAAACAATCTGTTGATGTATTTTTAACTATATATTATATCCATACAAACATATTTTGAAAATTATTGTTATATCTTTGTATCAGAAAAACGAACCGCATTGCTCTGAGATTGGAAAACTCAACGTTAAAAAATTAACGAGATATGTTCGGTTTTTAATGGCGGGCTGCGCCTTAGGGTATCCAATGTGGACGGCAGATTACAAAGAGAACCAACACCTCAAATCCTATTTATTAGGAGTTTTCTCAACTAACGGCAATGCGGTTTTTTGTATTTGAAATTCAACAAGCCATAAATCAAATTAAACGATTATTTAAGTAATTAGAAATTTCAAAGAAAACCCATAACGAATCCCACATTCCACCTGTTCCTGCCCGAGTGAGTGGTTGTAGTTGTCAGAACTGACTTTAGTGATATGTCACTTAAAGTATAGTTCTTTTTTGATTGAAAAAACAGCAACCAGCATTAAAAACCAATTTGACAAATAATTAAATTCTAAAAATTATGAAGCATTACAAAACAGATCAGGCAGATATAGTGCCATTCGGGCAAAAAATTGCGTTTGGATCAGGTCATTTAGCCAATCAATTATTTCCTGCAGCTTTGGGAGTATTTATGGTCGTATTGGTCATGTCATTACACATGAATCCGATTCTTGCCGGTTTATTGGGAGCTATTCCCCGTTTTTTTGATGCTTTAGCCGATCCGATTATGGGTTTTGTTTCCGACAATACCAAATCTAAATGGGGTCGTCGTAAACCGTATATTCTGTTGGGGGCGGTTATTTCAGGACTTGCCTTTATGGTTATGTGGCAATTGAATCCTCAAAACTCTGAACTATTCAACTTCTTCTACTTTCTGATTGTATCAATGTTCTTTTATATCGGTTACACGGTTTTTGCAGCACCGCTTATCGGACTTGGCTATGAAATGACTCCCGATTATAACGAACGTACCCGTTTAATGGCAGTTTCGCAGTTTATGGGACAAATTGCCTGGATGATAGCACCCTGGTTTTGGGTAATTATTTACGATAAAAACATTTACAATTCTGCTCCCGAAGGTGCCAGAAATTTATCCATTTGGGTGGGCGGCTTGTGTATGATTTTGGGAATTATGCCTGCTCTCTTTAATAAAGAAAAGATTGATCTGGATAAAGATAAGTTAGTGGATCTGTCCATGAAGGATTTGGCAGCCAATTCAAAGAAGTTTTTTAAAGGAATAGCACTTACCTTGAAAAATAAGCCTTTCGTAAAGCTTTGTGCGGCTACTTTTCTTATTTTTAACGGTTTTCAAACCATTGCCCAATTCGCGTTTTTTATCATCGTTTATTACCTATTTCAAGGTAATACCGATGCAGCCGGCACATGGCCAGCCTGGTTTGGTACGGTAAGTTCTATTGCCACTGCATTTTTGGTGATTCCGATCGTTACAGCTATTTCGGTGAAAGTGGGAAAAAAGAAAGCATTTATAATTGCCACTTTACTTTCCATGATTGGTTATGCGTTAAAATGGTGGGGATTCAATCCTGCTCATCCATGGCTAATGTTTATGCCAATTCCTTTCCTTTCATTCGGTATCGGTGGTTTATTTACATTAATGATGTCGATGACTGCCGATGTATGCGATTTGGATGAACTGAATACTGGCGAACGACGCGAAGGAATGTTTGGAGCAGTTTATTGGTGGATGGTTAAACTGGGTACTGCCGCCGCCATGTTATTAAGCGGAGTGGTTTTACATTACATAGGTTTTGATCAAAATATTAAAGTTCAAACCCTGGAGACCATTACTCACCTCAGAATTGCAGACATCATGATTCCAATTTTCAGTGGTATACTTGCCATACTTGTAATATGGAAATATGATATTACTGAAGCAAAAGCCTATGAGATAAAGGAAAATCTTTTATTACGTCGTGCTGAAATCAAACTTCAAAGTGACAATGACAAAGCAGAAGCTAAATTTGTTAGAGACAATGTAATGTAATTAATAATAGATGATTGATATGATTTTGAGCTGATAAAAGCTTTAAATTATATCGATCATTTAATCTTTTATACATCTTACAGATAGACCCTTAGGTTCACCAATGCTATTTGTAAATATTGGGTAAAGAATGGTAAGATTATAATTCAAAAACCTATACCAAACTCCAAAAGAATCATCTTTTGTTGAACTCCACCAAAAACCATCAGTATTGATATTATTGAATTTTCCATCATAATTACGGTAGCCTCCTGATTGCGCATTAAAACCAGAACTATTGTTTATTGATAAATCATTTCCGACAGCACCTAAAGTTGTAGAGGAGTTCCAATCTGTTTTTGCGGATAATGCTTTTGCAGAATTAACAGATACTCCTAAATTTGCATTTACATAATTTTCTAGAATTCTCCATTCAGCATCTGTAGGAACATGCCATCCTATTGGAGCCAATTTACCAGAGTTTACCGCAAACCAATTATATAGTTTACCGTATTTAACATCCATTGTTACATCATTATTATATGTACAATAAGCACTTGTTTTAAGTTTAGCCCATTCTGAGTTGTCAGTAATTCCAGAAATCGTTAAACCATCATTGAATTTGGTTGTTTTTAGATTTTCGACCATCCAAACTTGAGTACCAATGGTTATAGTATGGTATACATTACCATCTAAATCTTTAACAGTTGTATTTGGATCTACATTTTTTGGATCATTATTGTTACATGCAATAATAATAAAAATAACTAGTAAATTAAGTAAAATACTTATCGGTGATCTGTGTTTATTCATGTTATTATTTTAAAAGTTGAATATTAAAATTTTACAAATTCAAAAATAAAATAAATTATCAAAATAACAACTATTTTGAAAAAATAATTAAACATTTATATTCTGTAAAATCTCATATGCTTTTTCCACTGTTTTTACATCCAGAAATACCACTGATCGACGATGGTTTTGTTCACGAAGCTGGCATTGACGTGGATGAGAAGTCATATATTGCAATAAACGACCAAAAGGTTCAGACTGATAATAAGGAGATTGTGGATTAGAAACC
>CAIYTJ010000124.1 GCA_903929065.1 uncultured Bacteroidales bacterium
AAAGTATAATTTAATTATATTTTCTGCCTCATGGTGTTCCCCTTGCCATAAACTAATACCACTACTAAAAAATATTCATAATGAGCTAAGTCAAAAACTAAATTTAATTTATATTTCTTTGGATGAACAAAGCACTATTAAACAATGGGAGAAATTGATTAAAACAGAAAACATTAACTGGAGATGTTTATCAGCATTTAATAATCTGGAGTTTGTAAAGAACCGATTTTTAGCATATTCAATACCTAAATCATGGATTGTTTCTCCGGATGGTAAAATGCAGATTATTGATCTTAGAGACTCCAAAGAGGTAGAAAATTTATACAGTCTTGTTAAGTAAAACTAAGCTGAAATCAATTATCTTTTAATTCTAACAGATTATAAATCAGAATAAACCTGAGAATTTAATCATATTGTATCAAATAAAATGAATTCAAAATATTTATTCTTCGCCTTTATTCTTTCTTTTTTTAAACTCTACGTGTTTTACTCCATTCATGCTAATTTATAATCACTACTGTACTTTATATAAACATAGTACTATATTAAATAACAACTGATTATGAGACGAATAATTTTACTGGCAGTTTTGATAATTGGATATTATCATTCTTCTTTTGCACAAACCGGTCATCAGCTTAAAATAGATACCACTTCAAAGAAATTCTCCTTCAGGTATGATAAGAAGGCACTTTTTCGAAAAGATTCCCTTGAACTGGACCGAAAGTTATACGATTCGAAAAAAAATAAAAACCAGGGTATAAGTCGGGATTCCGGTGTGGCTATTATCAACCGAAAAAATAAAGTCGATAAATTTAGTGTTAAGCCTCAGGGCAATTTTCCCATGCCGGTTTACAAACCTGATACTGTCATAAAACACAAACTATTGATTAAGAAAGAATAAAATGCCGGAATACCTGTAACTATAAAAAGGGGTTTGCTGATTCGTTTGAATACAGTTCAAATTTCATGTAGGTAATAAAAAAATATGATTGATTTATTTCTTTATCTCTTCCGACCCCCAAACCCCCAAATGGGGGCTTTAAGACATATTCTCTAATATTGTTTAATCCCAAAAAGTTTCTTAGAAGCACTCTTTAGCCCCCATTTGGGGGTTTGGAGGTCACAATTAAGATGTATCATTAAATATCACAAAGTTCATATATATTCTAAATAACCAGTTGTAATGATTAAAAAATTGTTTGTCTTCGCTTTCTTTTGTCTGTTCTCACTCTCCGTTTTTTCGCAAACAGCTCCCAATTTAAGTATTACAGTAAAAGGAATCGTGTTGGATTCCGTATCGTTGCAAACCATTCCCTATGCCACTGTATCGGTGTCGGGGGCTGCCACTCCGGATGTGTATCTGAAGCGGATTGCTTCCGGTGCTACTGGTAATTTTGAAGTAGTATTGAATAAAGCGGGCGATTTTATAATCAGTTTTGAATCGGTAGGTATGAAGAAGTTTACGCAAAAGCTCACCGTAACTCCCGAACAGAAAACAATCAATCTGGGCAAGATAATTATGTCTACCGCCAGCAAAGCGTTGGGCGAAGTAACAGTAACAGCAGCCAAACCACTTGTAAAAGTGGATTTGGATAAAATCAGCTACGATACCAAGTCCGATCCCGAGTCAGAAAGTTCCTCCGTGTTGGATATGATGAAAAAAGTGCCTATGGTAACTGTGGATGGTAACGATAATATTCAGCTTAAAGGCTCATCAAATTTCAAGATTTATATCAACGGAAAAGCTTCGGGCATGACTACTAATAATCCATCGCAGGTTTTAAAAAGTATGCCGGCCTCCAGCATTAAAAGCATTGAAGTAATTACCGAACCCGGTGCTAAATATGACGCGGAAGGTGTTGGCGGCATTATTAATATCGTTACCGATCATTCGTTGAACGGACTAACCGGAACAGTGAGTGCCAGAGCTAATACATTGGGTGGATATGGCGGTGGACTTTATTTATCTACTAAAAAGGGTAAATTTGGATTGACAACTAATTTGAATTACGGGAGCAATCCTCAAAGTAATAATACCTTTGAGAGTACCAAGGAAAACTTTAATCCTCAAACTACAAAATTTAGTAATCAATATTCTCTGTCAAACTCAAAGTATCAGTTTTATTATGGAAATGTGGAAGCCAGTTACGAAATTGATACGCTAAATTTATTAAGTTTGACTGTTGATGGTTATTCCGGTAACGGTAGGTCTGTGGATCAGGGAAGCATTTATTCGTTTGACGCAAACATGAATACGCTTTCGGCTTTTAAGCAATTGACTACAAATAATAACGGCTGGGGTGGAATCGATTTGTCGTTTGATTACCAACGTACGTTTAAAAAACCACAGCAACTGTTTACTTTATCTTACAAACTCAGCCGCACTCCTAATACGACCGATAGTTACTCCGACTTAACAGGATTGCTAAATTACACGAGTTATAACCAACATAATCAAAACAATGCTAAGGGTGATGAGCATACTTTTCAGGCAGATTATACCGAGCCGTTTAATAAAATACATGTGGTGGAATTTGGAGCTAAATATATTTTGCGACTAAACTCCGGTGATAATACCTATTTATATCAAAAAGACTCCACACAGGCCTGGATACCTACTCCTAATCAACCAATTAATAATTTAGATCAAACGCAAAATATTCTGGGAGCTTACGGGAGCTATACCCTGAAATTGGAGAAATTCAGCGTTCGTGCGGGACTTCGGTTTGAATATACCGGTTCTAAAATTGTGTTGACCGATACTACCATTTCTCCGAGCTTCGCCAATTTAGTGCCTTCGGTAAGTATGAGTTACAAGTTGAATGATGCCAATAATCTCCGGTTAAGTTATAACCAGCGCATTAGTCGTCCCGGAATCTGGTATCTGAATCCATTTCGGGATAATTCCAATCCGTATTCAATTTCACAGGGTAATCCCGATTTGAAGCCGGAAGTAGATAATTCCATTTCATTGAACTATAGTTATACTACACCCAAACTAAATATAAATGCCAGTATGTTTACATCGTTTACCAATAATTCCATCGAACGGGTAAGTAAAGCGGTAAACGATACAGTAATTTATACCACCTATAAAAATATTGGATTAAGTCAGAATCTTGGTTTTTCGGCATATGGTAACTGGCAACCAAACAAATCTATTAGATTAACAATGAATGGAAATCTCGGTTATAACTCAATGTCTACTAACGATGGAAGCGGACTTAGTAATAAAGGAACAAATTTCTCTATTTCAGGTAATGGACAATTTACATTGCCTGCTGAAATTAAACTGTATTTGAATGGGGCTTATTATTCACCGAGAATAATGCTGCAAGGACAACGCTCGGGGCGATATTACTATGGTTTAACTCTTGATCACGAATTTCTGAATAAAAAACTGGACGTTTCTATTTCGGTTTGGAATCCGTTTGAAGAAAGACAAAGTTTTAAAAGTTTTACACAAACAGCAGATTATCTTTCCAAAAGTGAATTTACTGAAGTTTCCAGAAGTTTCGGGATATATATTAGTTATAGATTTGGAGAATTAAAAGATCAAATCAAAAAAGTGGAACGAACCATTACCAACGACGATGTGAAAGGCGGCGGAGGCCAGGGCGGTGGTGGCGGTCAATAATTTAAATCGACAAAAACAGAATGATAATTTATCATTCTGTTTTTGTTTTATATCAACCCATATTAAAGTAAATTTTCAACCAAAAAATGTATCTTTGTGCCTCAAATATGTTTCACAATCTAATGCAACATTCAAATGAAAAAAACAGTATTCACTTTACTAATGGGAATTCTCTTTATGGGATGCGTAAAAACTGACAATCCGTTTTTCGAAACGTACAAAAACAAATACGGTGCTCCACCTTTCGACAAAATCAAAAACGAGCATTACATGCCTGCTTTCAAAGAAGGCATTAAGCAGCATCAGGCTGAAATTGACTCCATTGCCAATAATCAGGCATCTCCGACTTTCGACAATACCATTGCTGCTATGGATTTCAGTGGTGAATTGCTGAAAAAAGTTTCTTCCGTATTTTTCAATCTTTATTCCAACAATACCAATGAAGGAATGGAGAAAATTGCCAAAGAAATCACACCAATTCTTTCCGAACACAATGACAATATCTATTTGAACGACAAACTTTTTGCACGCGTAAAAACATTGTTCGATAATAAAGATAAGCTTGGATTGACCGATGAACAGGTTCGTCTGATTGAAAAATACCACCGTGGTTTTATCCGCAGCGGTGCCGCCCTGAATCCGGAACAAAAAACCAAACTCCGTGCTATCAATAAAGAGCTCGGATTGGCGCAACTGGCATTTGGAAAAAACGTGTTAGACGAAACAAATTCTTACAAAAAAGTAATTGATAAGAAATCGGATTTAGCCGGTTTGCCCGAAAGTGTTATTCAGGCAGCTGCAGAAGAGGCAAAAGAAGCCAAAATGCCCGGGAAATGGGTGTTTACTACGCATAAAGCGAGTTTTATTCCGGTGCTTCAATACAGCCAAAATCGCGAATTACGCAAAGAATTGCTGATGGCTTATACTACCCGTGCCAATCACCAAAATGCCAGCAACAACGATGCCGTTATCAATAAAATAATGAAACTGCGCACCCAGAAAGCGCAATTGCTTGGATTTGCCACTTCGGCCGATTTTATTCTGGACGATACCATGGCCAAAACACCTAAAGCAGTTTATGATTTGCTGAATACAGTTTGGACACCGGCATTGGCAAAAGCCAAAGAAGAAGCAGCCGAATTACAAAAACTCATGGATGCAGAAGGAAAAGGCGAGAAGCTGGAACCGTGGGACTGGTGGTATTATTCAGAAAAACTTCGCAAAGCAAAATATGATTTGGAAGAAGAAGTGCTTCGTCCGTATTTCAAACTGGAAAATGTGCGTCAGGGTGTGTTTGATCTGGCGTCGAAACTGTACGGGTTGAAATTCGAGAAACTCAAAGATATGCCGGTTTATGATCCGGATGTGGAAGTATTCAACGTAACCGATGCAAATGATTCGTTGATTGGCATTCTTTACACCGATTATTTCCCACGTGCCGGAAAAAGGGCAGGAGCGTGGATGAACAACATCACCGACCAATACAAGAAAAATGGTATCAATCATCGCCCGATTATCTGTAATGTTGGTAATTTTACCAAACCTACTGCCGATAAACCTTCGCTGTTGAATATGGACGAAGTGGAAACCATGTTCCATGAGTTCGGACATGCACTTCATGGTTTATTGACTCAATGTACCTATCCAGGTCTTTCCGGAACCGCAGTTGCGCGTGATTTTGTTGAACTTCCGTCGCAGGTGATGGAAAACTGGTGCTGGGAACCGCAGGTAATGCAAACATATGCCCGTCATTACAAAACCGGCAAATTAATGCCGAAAGAACTGATGGATAAAATTCAGAAAGCAGGAACTTTCAATCAGGGTTTTATAAACGTAGAATTGCTGGCTGCATCGTTCCTGGATATGGATTACCACATGATGAAAGATACTGCCACCTTTGATGTGCCAAAATTTGAAAAAGCATCGTTGGATAAAATCGGTATGATTCCTCAAATTATTGTCCGTTACCGCAGTTCCTATTTCAATCATATTTTCAGCGGTGAATATTGTGCCGGATATTACAGTTATACCTGGGCAGCCGTGTTGGATGCCGATGCATTCCAGGCATTTAAAGAAACAGGTGATATTTATAATCCGAAAGTGGCTACCGCTTTCCGCAAGAAATTGCTCGAAAAAGGTGACACCGAAGATCCAATGAAACTATATCGCGATTTCCGTGGTGCCAATCCTAATCCGGATGCTTTATTGAAAAGACGCGGATTGAAATAAAATTTAAATAGAATCTCTGCAAAGCATAAATTCTTCGCAGGGATTCTATTCTTTATCTACCGACTATAAACTACCTACTACCAACTACTTCATGCGTGTTACTTTAAAAAATTTCATTATTCCGAGCATTCCTTTAGCCGTCTTTTTGGTCGGTTCGTGTTCGGTTTTGTGGATGTCGTCCTATTTTGGAGCGCATTTTATGTCATCCTCAAATCAGGTCTCGGCAGGAGTAATTAGTTTTCGTTCGTTGTTTCTGCCTGATATATTGCTGGAAAATATCATTTGTCTGGCTTTGACATTACTTAATGCATTTCTGATAGCCCAAATCAATAACCGATTTACGGTTATCCGCACCAGGACTTTCTTACCGATATTGATCTTTTTAATATTGATGGCAACCTGGAACCAGACTCATATTGCGGTCAGTTCACATTTGGCAGTAACTTTGTTTATCTTTGCGATATTCTACTTTTTTAGCATGTCACGCGATAGAAAAGCTTCCGAACAGGCATTTATGGGAACTTTTCTGATTAGTATCAGCA
>CAIYTJ010000125.1 GCA_903929065.1 uncultured Bacteroidales bacterium
CATATCTTCTGAAGAAGACGATTTATGGGGGCTGACCGTAACAACTGTTGGACATCAAAAAATTTCCGAGAATGAATCATATCCACCTAATAATCATCCATTAGACTATTATTTTAATGTAGCTAAAGGTAGAATATTGAATGAATACCAGCTTCTGTATATTACTGATGGAAATGGTGTCTTTACGTTTGGAAATTCCAGGCAATCCTGTTTAATAACTGAAGGGAAAATGTTTTTTTTGATGCCCGGAGTTTGGCATTCTTATCAACCAATTGAAAATTCGGGTTGGAATGAGTACTGGATTGGTTTTAAAGGAGATATTATTCATAAGATTGTAGAAGAAGGTTTTTTCCTTAACAGAGCGCCCGTTTTTAATATTGGCCTGAACGAAAGGATTATCGATTTATATTTAAAAGCTATTGAAATTGCAAATGAAGAACGTGCAGGCTATCAGCAGGCACTTTCAGGAATTGTTATGCACATCCTCGGTTTAATGTATTATAGGGATAAAACTCGAGATTTTGAAAATGAAGAGCTAATTAATAAAATAAATAAGGCGAAAGTAATAATGCGGGAATCTATTTATAAAAACCTAACAGCTGAAGATATTGCTAAAACTTTGAATATTAGTTATTCGGGATTCAGAAAAGCATTCAAAGAATTTACCGGAACATCACCATCAAAATATATGCTCGAATTAAAATTAAACGAAGCAAAACTATTACTTTCTACTACAAATCAACCAGTCAAAAAAATTTCGTATACTTTTAATTTTGAAAACCCTGATTATTTTCCTGTTTTCTTTAAGAAAAGGACTGGACAAACACCAAGCGAATATCGAAATCTTAGTGGTATGAGGAATGAGTAACGAACAGTTTTGTCAATTTCGTGATACATTTCTAAATTCCATTTCAAAGAATCATCATCACAATTGTTCAAATTCCCACATAACCTGACGTAAACAAAAAAAGACACCCACACAACGAAGTGTAAGTGTCTGATTCCAAGGGTGGGCCCAACTGGGCTTGAACCAGTGACCCCCTGATTATGAGTCAATATTTAAACTTTCCACTGGTTTTCCCTGGTTTTCATTTTCAGTGTTTTACATTCATTCCATTGTCACTGTTTTTCCCTGATTTTCCGAAAACCTGGCGTAAAACCTGGCGTATTTTGAAAATGAATGGTTATTAGCAGACATCACTTCAGTGTAACAATAAACTCTCCAACTTGTAGAATTCTTACAGCATTAGATTTATTAAACAATAAATGTTCAAAATCTTTCATTTTTTTATTCAAATCTACTGTTTTTAGAATCTCTTCTGTAGCAAATTTTAGTTCATCTAAATTGTGGATATCCTTTTGTATTCCCAAAAAGTGATAGTCAGGTTTTGTTTGTGATAAAAGAAAAATCGCATCATAAAAATCCCTTCCTTTTTGTCGTGATAGCATCGCCGAAAGTTTCATGGCACATAATACTTCATCTGTTGGCACTGGGAATGAAAAGAAAAAACCACAACCTTTTATATTGGTCATTACCG
>CAIYTJ010000126.1 GCA_903929065.1 uncultured Bacteroidales bacterium
ATACAATTCTCAGATGAAACCAAAAAACAACGAATTCTTGGTGAAGCCTTGTACCTTAGGTCGATGTACTATTACAACCTCGCTTTACTCTGGGGTAATGTGCCAATTGTTGTTAAGCCTTCAAAACCAACTGATCAGCCTTTTAATGTTTCCCAGGATTCGGTTTTTAACTTCATTGCAATTGATTTATTGCAAGCCCAACAAATGCTGCAAGAAAAATATATTGGAGATGATATTGGCAGAGCAACTGTTGGTGCAGCTAGATCATTATTGGCAAGAGTTTATATGATGCAACATAAATGGGATAAGGCTAAAGAACAGCTTTACTGGTTAGTTGAAGGAAATGGCAAGGGATATTATGATTTGGTTACAAACTGGGAAGATAATTTTAAGCATACAACTGAAAATAATATTGAATCTGTATTCGAAATACAATATTCTGATGTGAATCCAGGTGGTCCTGAAGGAGATGTTCCGGGACAAAGTATGGGTTTTCAAAGAGCTCAGTTCTTTGCTCCAAACGGAATTGGATGGGGTGAGGGAATTATACGAAGATGGGTAGTTGATGAATTTCTTAAAGAAAAAAGAACCGATGGTCAATACGATAGAAGGTTGTTACGTACTGCTTGGTTTTATGAACAACCCACTTATTTCCCGTTTGATAATAATCTGGTCTATGGAAAAACTTTTACAAATGGTTCAAGATGGTCAGCTCAATGGGATTTTGAATCAACAAATACAGGTGAAAGCGGTCATGAATGTCTTATTCGCAAATATCAAGGTGATTATTACAGAACTTTCGAAACATATGAATGTCCTATCAATTTTCGATATATTCGTTTTGCCGATGTTTTATTAATGTATGCCGAATGTATAAATAATATTTCTGGTCCAGCAGATGCAGCAAAATATGTCGATAGAGTAAGAAACAGATCGAAATTAGCAAACCTGAGTGTAAAATATCCCGATGCTTTGTCTTCTCCTGAAAAATTTCAACAAAGACTTGAAACTGAACGAACTCTTGAGTTATGTGGAGAGCAAGTTCGTTGGGCAGATCTAATGCGTTGGGGCTATTTCGACAGTAAAGATAAAATGGCAATACTAAAAGCAAGAGACGTAGATTTTAAATTGTTTGATGATGTGACATTTAAACATAAATTTTTCCCTATTTCCAGCTTAGAATTAAGTGCAAATAAAAATCTTAAGCAAAACCCGAACTACTAAATTTTAAATTATGTATATGATTAATAAAAGAAACTGGCATAGAAATTTTTGGACACCCATAATCGGCATTTTATCTATTTTGAATCTTTCGGCTTGTGATGTTGTACCCAATAAACCGGATACAACTACAAAATACACCTATTTTACAAACCCAATTCGCCAATCGGGAGCGGATCCTTGGATGCTAAAATATAATGGCAAATATTACATGTCTGAGAGTGATGGTAATCAAACTATTTTAATTATGGAGTCAACAAGTATAACTGGATTTAAATCTGCTGTTACTACGCCAGTTTGCAATTTTGGATTGGGAGATTATACAACTAAATATAGTGTGTGGGGCCCTCATCTTAATTACATTCAAGGAAGTTGGTACCTATATTACGCCGCGCAATCTCAAGTTGATAATAATTATGCAAGTCAGCGGATGTGGGTAATGAAATCTAAAACATCTTCTCCTTATGGTCCATACGAAGATTTAGGTGAAGTTATTGGGTCAAATAATAGTGAATGGGCTATTGATGGTTCTATAATTGAGAGGGCGAATGGTGATTTGTATTTTACTTGGTCAGGAATTCCGAATATGACAAATCTAAATCAGGCAAGTTATATTGCTAAAATGATATCCCCTACACGAATCGACAGAAGCACAATAACTCAAATATCATACCCTACAAATACATGGGAATGTTCCGTGAGACCTATTCAAGAAGGTCAACGCCCATTAATAATAGATAAAAATGGTAAGACAATTATTATGTTTTCAGCTAATGCCAGCTGGACTGATGAGTATTGTCTTGGCAGTTTGACAAATACAGATGGGAATTTTCTTAATGCTTTTTCATGGACAAAATCTTCGCTCCCATTATTTAAAAAGACAACATCAATATTTGGTCCCGGGGGTGCATCTTATGTGAAATCTCCAGACGAGAAAGAGGATTGGATTATTTTTCACGCTGCTAAAACTTCAGGTTCGGGGTGGGATAGATCTATTCGTGCGCAAAAATTCAGTTGGACTACTACTGGAGACCCATTTTTTGGCGACCCAGTCGCCGATGGGTATAAATTGATTGTTCCATCCGGTGAAAAATAATATACGCATTGCTCAAACAATTTAAATTTAAATAAAAATGAAGAAATTCCTAGTATTTATCCTTGTTACTTTATTAATAAGCTGCAATAAAGTCAGTTTGGTTACCGAAGAAACCTTTCACGGAACAATCGATGGCAAAATGGTTGAACTGTTCACTCTCAAGAATTCAAATGGTGTAATTGCACAGTTTACTAATTATGGAGGACGCTGGATTTCGATGTGGGTACCCGATAAGAATGGAAAAATGGGCGACGTTATTCTGGGTTTTGACAATCCAATTTCATTCCAAAAAGCTCACGAACCTTATCATGGAGCTATTACTGGTCGTGTTTGCGGAAGAATAAACAAAGGCGTTTTTTCACTGAATGGAGATTCAATCCGCTTAGCTAACAACGATTTGTTTGGAAAACCTGTTAAGAATCATCTCCATGGAGGAATAAACGGATTTCATAAACAGATATGGTCGGGAAAAACAGGAAGAGACAAAGATGAAAATGAATATGTTGAGTTCTTTTATACTTCAAAAAATCGAGAAGAAGGTTATCCCGGAAATTTGAAAGTTACTGTTCGATACACACTAAAAAACAATAATACGCTTCGAATTGACTATTCTGCTCAAACTGATGCTCCTACAATTGTAAATCTAACCAATCATGCATTTTTCAATATGTCTGGTAATCCTGCCGAATCGGTTTCAGGTCAATTATTACAAATAAACGCCGATAACTATTTAGAATGCGACAAGGAGCTTATTCCTACAGGAAATATAAAATCAGTTAAAGGAACACCTATTGATTTTACTTCTCCAATCGAAATTGGTAAAAATATAGGCGTTGATTTTCCCGAAATAAATAAAAATAAAGGATATGCTATTGCATATGTATTGAATAAAGGAAAAGATGAATTAAATTTTGCAGCGAGACTTACTGACAAAAATTCGGGACGTTCTGTTGCGGTTTACACAAATCAACCAAGTTTTCAGATGTATAATGCATGGTTAATGGATGGCACCGATGTGGGTAAACAAGGAATAAAATACAACAGTGGTTGCTCTGTTGTGTTGGAATCTCAGGGCTTTCCTGATGCGCCAAATCATTCAAATTTCCCAACTATTAAATTGAATCCTTCTGAATTATATCATCATATTGTAGAATATCGTTTTTCAAATTAAAAAGTATCAATTATTTATATATGAAGAAAGTAAAAATTTCAATATTGCTTGTTTCTGTGTTTACGTTATTGATAATAAGCGTAAATGCACAACCAAAATCAAAATGGACAGTCGAAAAAGCAAACTCATGGTATGCAAAACAAGGTTGGATAGTTGGCTGTAATTTCACACCAAGCACAGCGGTAAATCAGATTGAAATGTGGCACAAGGATACATATGATGCCACAACTATCGATAGAGAGCTTGTTTGGGCTAAAGAATTAGGTTTTAATTCAATGCGCGTTTTTCTACATAGCCTGGTTTGGGAAAATGATGTTGAAGGATTAAAGAATAGGATGAAAAACTACCTCTCTATTTCAACAAAATATGGAATAAAAACCACTTTTGTTTTTTTCGACGACTGTTGGAACGCTGAAGCTCAATATGGTAAACAGCCTGAGCCAAAAACTGGCGTGCATAATTCTGGTTGGATTCAGGATCCAATTGTTTCAAAACGTGCTGATTCAACAGTTTTATATAAAAAAATGGAGCTTTATATAAAAGACATTCTTCAAACATTTAAAAATGATGATCGAATTTTGATGTGGGATTTGTACAACGAACCTGGCAATTCAAATCATTTAACAAGTTCGTTACCACTTTTACGCAAGGTTTTCCAATGGGCTCGCGAAGTAAATCCGTCACAGCCATTAACTTCGGGTATTTGGCAACTCAATTTTTATGATTTAAATAAATTTCAACTTGAAAATTCAGATGTTATAACTTATCATTGCTATCATCCTGCCGAAAGACATCAAGATTGGATATACATGATGAATGCCTATCGTCGTCCTGTAATATGTACCGAATGGATGGGACGCAGATTTGGTAGTACATTTGAAAAAGTGTTACCCATGCTTAAAAGTCAACATATTGGCGCTTACAGCTGGGGGTTTGTAGCCGGAAAAACCAACACAATTTTTGCTTGGGATGATCCACGTCCGGATGGCAAAGAGCCTACTATATGGTTCCACGACATTCTTCGGGTGGATGGAACTCCTTATAGTATAAATGAAATTGAAACGATTAAAAGTCTGACTAATAATTAATTAATTAATAAATAGTATAAACATGAAAAAAATTACAATTATGAAACGAAAACTTTTCTTTTGTGCAATTGCACTC
>CAIYTJ010000127.1 GCA_903929065.1 uncultured Bacteroidales bacterium
ACACGACGCTCTTCCGATCTGGTTCAAGTACCGGAACCGGACAAACCTGGGCAACTGCCGTAAAAAATATTGAACAAGCACAAGTGTTGGCAGATGCAAATCCCGGAACTGACGATATTTATGTAAAAGGAGGAACGCTCTTATATCCTGGATCATCTTTAGTAATTCGTGCTACAAACGATGTGAATGTTTACGGAAGTTTCAAAGGAATTGATGGAGAATCACCATCCACCCGTCCAATGATGGATGTAGATGGAGATAAGATGATTGAGCCCTGGGAATTCGAATATCCAACCATTATTAGCAGTACCAATCCAAACAATGCCGTATCCCTTGCCGCAGCAATATTCGACGGATTTACACTTACTCATGTTGGAACAAAAACAACCGGAGTCATGTCTTCGATAGTTGGAGTTGCAGGAGCTACATTTCAAAATAATATCATTAAAAACAGTTTGGTTAACATTACGATTAATGGAACTTCAGTGTATGATGGTATTTTAATAAAGGCAATCGGAACGTTCAAAAACTGCTTGATTGAGAAAAATACTGTAAATGCTATTGTGGCTTTTTCAACCGGCGGTACTGATAAGTATTTTGCACCCATTATGGGAATTACCGGCGGTTCGACAGTAACAGATTGTGTTTTCAGAAACAATAAAGGAATTATTGATTGTTCAGGTACTTCTGCAGGAGCAACCAGCTCCGTGAAAGGTGTAATTGTGAACTTATATGGGGCTGCTTCTGGATCTACATATTTTACAAACAGTCTGGTTTATAACAATGAAGTTGTTTATGTCCCCGGTACTGCAACAGGTGTTACTACAACATTGACATCGGGATGTATTGTGGGAACAGCCGGTCTTAGCAGTACTTTATCCTCTAATTATATCCTAAATTGTACCATAGCAAATAATAGAACAACTAATTGTGGTAATGGAGGAGTTTTTCTTTATAATAACAATTCAATTGTTAATTATTTAGAAAATAATGCGCTTTGGAATAATCAACTTGGAGCTGTGGTGAAAAACCTGGCTATCAATTCAAATGTAACAACCGGACGCGTTGGTTATAATGTGATGAATAAAGGAAATAACGGAACATATACTGTAGCTGCTGCTCTTAATAATACATTTGATTTGAATATTACCAATGCCGATTCATTGACTTCACCACGGTTCAAATTGCCAACAACTTTGGTAGGTTGTAATCGTGTAGCAGGTAGTGCCGATTCCATTTCAATAGCACAAGCTGATTGGCGGTTAAATTCTGCTACTTCTTATTTAATAGGAAAAGGTATTGTTACAACAAATTTGACAGATAAAGCAGGTAAAAACTTTGCTTCAACTCCTTCTGCAGGTGCTTATGAATTTGATGCTTCTATTGCAGCAGTAATTCCAGTGAATCAGAATGTAACTACTTTGGCATACTCGCATGACGGAAAAATAATCAGCAAACAGGAAGGCAAGCTTCAAATCTTTAGTCTGACTGGCTCAGTAGTTTGGAATGGGAATGTTGTTTGTGAACAGAAAATTACTATGCCAAGTGGATGTTATCTGCTTCGATTAACTTCGGCCAAAGAAGTATCTACTCAAAAAATAATGCACTAATTTAAAATAAACCAAAATTATAAAAAAATGAAAAAACTAATAACAATGATGCTTTGCATCACGCTTTTTACCGGAATGGTGAATGCAGCCATTATTTATGTCGATCCTAGTCTTTCAATTTCTGGAGATGGTACTACTTGGGCTACAGCAGCAAACTCAATTTCAGGAGCAACAACTTTAGCAGCTGATGCAAATCACCCCGGAACCGATGATATTTATATCAAAGGAGGAAATACTATTACCTATACAGGTTCGTCGTTTACAATTCCATCAAGTGTAAACTTTTATGGTGGTTTTCACGGAATTGATGGAGAAACACCTGCTACACGACCATTAATTGATTTGGATAGTAACGGAATAACTGAATTATGGGAATTTCAATATCCAACTACAATTTACAGTACTAATCCTAATACAGCAATAAATCTGGCTGCTGGTATATTCGATGGATTTACAATCACT
>CAIYTJ010000128.1 GCA_903929065.1 uncultured Bacteroidales bacterium
TTTATCGTAATCCAAATGTTCTGCTCCAACTTTATCGGCTGCTTCGGCAATTAAATCTTCGGGTAACCCAATTTTACGGGCAATTTCGATGGCAAATGAACTTCCCGGATTGCCAATACTTAGTTGAAAAAGCGGCTGCAAATGCTGGCGATCATACAACATTGCACCGTTTACAATGCCAACGGCATCTTCGGCATAATGTTTCAGATTGGTGTAGTGCGTGGTAATAACGCCAAATGCCAAATTGCGGTTGAAACGTTCCAACGTAGCTTCGGCAATTGCACCACCAATCATCGGTTCCGTTCCCGTTCCGAATTCATCAATCAGCAACAATGTTTTCTCGTTGCTGTTTCGGATAAAATATTTCATGTTCAGCAAATGCGAACTGTAGGTCGACAAATCGTTTTCGATGGATTGTTCGTCGCCAATATCAATAAAAAGCCGATCAAAAATACCAGCGCGGCTACTATCATGTAACGGCACCAGCAATCCGCATTGAAGCATATATTGCAATAGTACCACCGTTTTCAAACAAACCGATTTACCTCCTGCATTCGGCCCGGAAATCAGCAAAATGCGTTGTTTTTCATTCAACGTAATATCTAATGGAACGATTTCTTTTCCCTGTTTTTTCAACGAGAGAAAGAGAATCGGATGAATGGCTTTGGCCCATTCCAATTGGCAACAATCATCAACGCGCGGCTTAATGGCCTTAATTTCAATTCCAAAAAGTGCTTTCGCACGCAGGAAATCAATTTGTCCGAGAAAATATTGCGAAGCAAAAATTTCCTGCGTATATGGTCGCACAAAATTAGTGAACTCCACCAAAATGCGCATGATTTCCCTTCGCTCCTCGCCTTCCAGTTCACGTAGTCGGTTGTTGGCTTCTACCACTTGTTGCGGCTCTATAAAAACCGTTTTTCCGGTAGCCGATTCATCGTGTACTATTCCGTTTACCTTACGTTTAAAAGCCGGAGAAACCGGAATCACCAACCGGCCTTCGCGCATAGTTGGCGCCACGTCTTTTTCCACATAACCATCGGCTTGTGCCTGACGGAGAATGGAATTCAACGTCCGCGAAATGGAACTTTGAACCTGAAAAACATCTTTGCGAATGCATGCCAACTCGTTCGACGCATTATCTTTTATTTTTCCAAATTTATTGAGAATGCTGTCAATACGATTAATAATCAGCGGAAAAGTTTCAATACCGTTGACCAGTTCGTGTAAATGCGGATAAACTTCGGCGTCGTGCTTGGTGAGAAAAGCCACCAACCGGCGCACAGCTTCCAATGCCCGACGAAGATCAAAAACCTCTAACTCGTCCAAAAAAAGTCCTTCAATTCGCACCCTTGACAAAGCCGGACGCACATCGTAAAAATCACCAATCGGTAATTCGTCGGCATCGGTCGTGAGCACACGCAGCATCTCGTCGGTTTGGCTGAGCAAGCGCATAACAGCAGTAAAGTCCGACGAAAACTCAATTTCATCTACTTTTTCTTCGCCCAGCGAACTCACACACTTGTCTTTCAACAACTGGCGAATGCTTGTAAAAGCTATTTTTTGTTCGATATGAGAAGGATATAACATTTTTTGAGTTGACAGTTGAAAATTGACAATTGAGAGTTCATCTGAATTGGCATATTAGCATTTTGGCACTTTCTTTTCATTCTCTTTTGCGTCCTCCCAAATCACATCCATTTCAGCCAGTGTCATTTCTTTTAAATCTTTGCCAATAGTTATGGTTTTTGATTCCAGGTAGTTGAAGCGGCTCATAAATTTGCGGTTTGTGCGTTCCAATGCATTTTCGGGATTAATATCGTAGAGTCTGGCTGCATTAACCAGACTAAACATCAAATCGCCAAATTCAGCTTCCATTTTGTCCTTGTCCATGGCCGCAATCTCGACTTTAAATTCGTTGATTTCTTCCTGCACTTTATCCCAAACCTGCTCACGGTGTTCCCAGTCGAAACCCACACTTCGCGCTTTATCCTGAATGCGATGCGCTTTTATCAGAGCCGGTAACGAGTTTGGTACGCCGGAAAGAACAGATTTATTGCCGCCTTTTTCTTTCAGTTTGAGCGTTTCCCAGTTTTGCATCACAGCTTCAGAGTTTTCGGCTGTTACGTCGGCAAAGATATGCGGATGACGGTAAATCAGTTTCTCGCACAAGCCTTTACACACGTCATAAATATCGAAATCATTGGTTTCGTTGCCCATTTCGGAGTAAAAAACTATGTGAAGCAAAATGTCGCCCAGTTCTTTGCGGATTTCTTTTTTGTCAGCCCTAATAATGGCATCAGCCAGTTCGTAGGTTTCTTCTATAGTGAGAGTTCGCAGGCTTTCGAATGTTTGTTCCTTGTCCCACGGGCATTTGGCGCGCAGTTCGGTCATTATTTCGAGAAGCCGTTGGAATTGTTGGAGTTTTTCGGTAGTTGAATGCATTTGTATAATTAATAATTATCACAAAGGTAAGCATTTTTAGTTTTGAATTATAAAAAATAAATACGCAATTTCGTCATTCAACTTTTAACCTGTGGAAATCAAACATATTGAATACATATTTTGGATTAATTAAAATTAACGGAAAAAAGTTTGATAAACAGATAACATACAATACATTTGCAATATTCTTTTTCAAAAACTGTTAGACTCGACCAATTTCATAATTTAAATCCGTTTTAAATGAAAAAAATCGTCAATATCAACAAACTGGAATTTCGGTATAAAAAGCAGTCAAAACTATTTTCTGACTTTAATTTAGGAGTTACCGCCGGCAGAATTAACGGTTTATTGGGTAAAAACGGTGAAGGAAAAACAACCCTTTTGAAATTGATTTCCGGATTGCTCTTTCCACTTAATGGCAGCATTACCGTGAATGGATATAATCCAGCAAAACGAGATCCAAAGTTGTTGTCGGACATATTTTTACTTCCGGAGGAAATTCCTGAAACTGTACTCAATATTAACACGTTTGAAAAGGTATATTCTGAATTTTATCCTAATTATAGTTCTTCTAAATTTCGCAATTACCTTAATGAATTTACGATTGATTTAAATACGCCAAGCATAAGCGATTTATCTTATGGGCAGAAAAAGAAGTTTTATATTGCATTTGGTTTGGCAACCAATGCAAAACTAATTTTACTTGATGAACCGACTAATGGTCTGGATATTCCTTCGAAGAGACAATTCAGACGGATGATTGGGTCTGCAATTGATGATAAACACTGCATCGTCATTTCAACACATCAGGTTACTGATTTGGAAGAAATTGTTGATAATGTGATCATTATTGAAGGTCATGAAATTATTTTCAATGAATTATCAGAAAATATTTCAGCAAAATTACTTTTCAAAACAGTTGACCATAAAGAGTTTGATGAAGATACTATCTATCTTGAACAAACCAATGATGCTTATCAACAAGTCAGAATCAACAAACTTGGTGAAAAAAGCAAACTGGATTTGGAAATGTTATTTAATGCCGTTGTTACAAATCCGGGACGTATAAAAGAATTGTTTAATTCCTAATTTACAATACTAATCTAATGAAAAACTCAATAAGTTTAAGGCGAATCTGGTTGTTATTAAAACGTTATTTTCTTGAAAACATAAACAGAGAAATCATGTTTTGGTGCATGATTACTTTTGTTTTCACCATTCTTGACAATCGCACTTTTGTACTTATAGTTTTGTTTGTCAGCGGATTAATTTACTCAATCCGACTTCACAAAGATTTATTGAAAGGTAAAAACAGCTTGCATTTTTTGATGATACCAGCAACACAAACTGAGAAAATATCAACCACAATTATTTTGAACACATTCTATCATTTTGGAATGACACTTCTTGCATACAGCATTGGAAACCTGCTTGTCACCATGATATATCATTTCATTTTAAAAATGGCTGTACCGGTAAACTGGGACTTATTTCAGGAACCTTCAATAATCAACGTCAACGGCGTTTTGCAACTTGACGTAAAAAATGTATTTTGGTCTGTTTTGGGACTATTTGCCTTTTCGCAAGCATTGTTTACAGTTGGTTCACTGTATTTTAGAAACAATGTCGTTTTCAAAACGCTGTTTAGCATCATCGGGTTTGGATTCATCCTGTTTATGTTACAAATGCTTATTTTTAAAACATTCTGGAACGTTAAACATATCACAAATGCTTTTTATCCAATGTTGGTTACAATTACCGATTTTACAATTCCGGCAGTTTTTAAAAATGCTTTTGTTTATGGGAGTTATGTGCTTACACCTTTTTTATGGTTAGTAGGTTATTTCAGACTTACCGAAAAAGAAGCATAACTTACAAAATTTTAAATTAAAGTTGAAGATCATGGAAAAAACAAAAAAAATAAGTCAGGCACTAGTAGTAATAATAGTTGTTGGAATTGGATTAATACATAATGTTTATACGAAAACAAATCACTTAAATCCGTACAATCCTTTTTCGTTTTCTATTGAAAATCAAGCAATCAAAGCAGATTCATTGAAAAATAATGAAAACAGTTTGTACGTTTACACTAAGAAAATCATCGATTCAGGTATTAAACGACTAATTTCAAACTTATGAAAACAAGCAATAAATTGCTATTAGGGCTTATTATAGTTGTGATTCTTGGGATTTTAGTTGCAAATTTCATTTACAAGAAAAAACTCGACTCCAAATCAATGATAAAAGTAGAGTTGAATTCGGATTCTACCACTGTGAATCCTGCTGACAGTGACAGTATTGCTATGGAATCAGCCATCAGTAACGAATAATATTTTCGCCTCATGAAAAATCTTTCAATTCATACTATCATGCATGTTCCATTCGAAGGATTGGGCTGCATTGAAAATTGGATTGAACAGAATCAACACTCGGTCTCCTATACAAGACTTTACGAAGAATTCAAATTTCCCGCACAAGAAGATTTTGATTGGTTAATCGTGATGGGCGGTCCAATGGGCGTGTACGATGAAGCAATCTATCCTTGGTTGAAAGCAGAAAAATCATTTATCCGTAAATCAATAGAAAATGACAAAACAGTTATTGGCATCTGCCTTGGTTCTCAACTAATTGCCGAAGTTCTTGGGTCGAAAGTGTTTCTAAACAAACAGAAAGAAATTGGTTGGTTTGATATTAATATGACCAAAGAAGGTCAGGATTTGCCTATTTTAAAAGGATTTGAAGAACAATTTCCGGTTTTCCACTGGCACGGAGATACTTTTGATTTACCGGCAAACGGCATTAGATTGTTTTATTCGGATGTGTTTAAAAACCAGGCATTTTTATACAACGAAAAAATACTAGGACTTCAATTTCATTTAGAAGTGACTTTAGAATCAATGAAGGAAATGGTTGAAAACGGAAGTACCGAATTAATTGAAAGCGAAACTATTCAGTCAGCCAAACAAATACTTAGCAAAACGAATTTAATTGAAACAAATAATCGGAAAATGTTTAGAATATTGGATTATTTTCAAAACCTGTAATTTACTGACGATTTATCACCTCCATACCTGCCTCCAGCCAAAGGTCAAGATCTTTAGTATACTCTTGTTCTACATTATATTCCTTGTCACGGTCTTTTCCCAAACGAACAATAACCGCATCCAATTCCGGTATAACCAGAATATATTGGCCTAAAATTCCCCGCATATACTCTACTTTCAATCCGTGATAATTGGCTATCCAGATATGATAACCGTAAAATGAACAAGGGATTGGTTCCCTAAACGTTTTTTCACCAGGGCGAAGCTTCCGTGTAAATTTCAACCAGGTGGCAGGTGTGGTAGCTTCACGGATATAATTAGAATCGACCACCTGAATGCCTTCCCAATCACCTTTGTTGAGAATTAACTGGCCAAGCCGTGCAAAATCGCGTGCATTGGAATTAAAACAGCAATACGCTTTTTCCATGCCATCTTTTTTATCAAGCGACCAGAGCGCATCTTCCTCGGCATGAATCGGTGTCCATAGTTTTTCCGAAGCATAGTCAGCAACATTTTTTCCGGTTGCTTTTTTCAGTATAAAACCAAGAATTTGGGTTACACCGCTTTGGTAATGAAACCAGACTCCCGGTTTTTCAACCAGTTTTTCAGTCAGCGTAAGATTCCATAAGTCTTTGCCGTAATAAGCCTGCGTATTTTTTGCGAAAAGGGTTGTTGAAGATTCATTCCAATCAACTCCGGCACTCATGGTAAGCAAATCTTTTATCGTCAACGTTTTGCCTTCATTCGAAGTCCATTCCGGAAGAAAATCGTGAACCGGTTGATCCACATTTTTGATATAACCATCCTTTATGGCACAACCAACCAAAAGCGAAACAACACTTTTAGCCATTGAAAATGAATTGCTTGGAGTTAACGGACTGTAATTATTCCAGTATTGTTCGAAAATGACCTTTTTATGCTGAACTACCAAAAATGAAACAGTTTTGTATTTTTTGAAATCTGGTTCCAATTCAGGAGCAATGTGTTTGTTTTCAATATTTGGGGCAAATTCCCAGGGTTCGGGATTTTCCGCTTTTACAACCCGGTTTTCAAAAATCGCATATTGATCTATTTTCGGCATCCAATGAATCAACGCCCTGTGAATGTAATAATTGGCAGGTAATAACAAAAAAATACCTGCCCCGGCAACTATCGCCAAAAGCAGATATAAAACTACCTTTTTAATTGAAAATCGTCCAGTAGTCTTCATTTGTTTTTTTAATTTAGCATTTAATGTTCAGTTCGTCCAACACCAAACGAATCTTTTCGTAGGTTTTTATTGTATTTGGAACGAGTGGCAATCGTAATTTGTTTTCAATAAAGCCCATGACAGCCAACATACTTTTTACTCCGGCGGGATTTCCTTCCACGAAAAGCAATTCGATTAATTCGGTAAAGCGGTGATGAATCTGGCGTGAACTGGCATAATCGCCTTCCAGGCCAAGCCGAACCATGCGGCTGAATTCCTTTGGAAAAGCATTACCAATCACTGAAATAACACCCACAGCACCCAATGTAATCAACGGAAAAGTAATTCCGTCGTCACCTGAAATAACCATGAAGTCTTTCGGTTTATTCTTGATAATATCGTCAATCTGGGTAAAATTACCGGAAGCTTCTTTTATAGCACAAATCACCGAAAATTCTTTTGCCAACCGCAATGTAGTTTCAGCAGTCATATTGATGCCTGTCCGACCAGGAACATTATATAAAACAATTGGTAGAGGAGTTGCTTTTGCAATTGCTGCAAAATGCTGATAAAGACCTTCCTGTGATGGTTTATTGTAATATGGGGTTACGGATAATATAGCGTCAATTCCATGAAAATCCGAAGTTTGAAGCTTTTCAACCACGGCTTTGGTATTGTTTCCGCCAATTCCCAACACAATCGGAATTCTTCCGGCAGCAGTTTTCACTACAAAACTAGTAATTTCTTCCTTTTCAGCTTCGGTAAGTGTTGGAGTTTCGGCAGTGGTACCACAAACCACGAGGTAATCAGTGCCATTTTTAATTTGATACTCAACCAAATGAGCTAATGCATCAAAATCAATCGTTTCATCACTTTTGAACGGGGTTATCAATGCGACACCCATTCCTGTCAGTTTATTATTAATCATCGGCAAAAAATACAATTTGTTTGCAAAAGTACAGTTTTAATCTGTTGTTTGTATACTTTTGAGGTAAAAAATTATCTGGTCGTAGAGGTAAATCTCGTCAATTAAATTATCGGTTAGTTCCGGATTCTCAGATTCTTCGGTTGGCGTAGTTTGACTTTCGACGTCCAACACAAAATCATAAATCCCAAATTCCGATTTATGAATCCCGACTTTAAAAAGTGCTTTGGCATACACAGCAATATATTGCAGGGGCAAAAGCGGCCTCAACGATAAATCAATCATTATATCGAACTCCTGATTTTCAAGTTCATTTATATATGATTCCTGTGGACTTTGAAAAAAATCGGTTTGTTTGTGATGCAGAATGCGGAAATCCGGTAGAATGGAAGTCATTACTTCTTTTTTATCAATATAACCCCAAGCCGAAACCTTTTTTCCATCCAGCTGAAGATTGTTTATCATTCGGCGTATGTACAGATTCTTTTCTGAAAATTCACTTTCGAACAAAATCAACACCGATTTCGCTTTGTCGTACGTAACAAAACGTTTTTCACGTGGATTTAGTTCCAGATACTTTTTCGTCCGTCTTTTGAACAAAAAGTCATTCAGTTTTTTAAACATAAATCAATTTTTTAGAATAACAATCCGGTAAATTCAGTTGTCGGATTTTCTATATTTATCATTGACAAAAAAGAAGTTTCGTCAACCAGTTTGACTCCCAGACTTTCTGCCTTTTTCAGTTTCTCGGGTCCCATATTTTCGCCGGCAAGAATAAAAGAAGTTTTCGAAGAAACACTTCCCACGTTTTTGCCGCCCTGCTGTTCAATGATTGCCTTGTATTCATCCCTTGAATGCATCTTGAAAGTACCGCTGATAACGATTGACAACCCTTCCAGTGCATTTCCGCGCGCCTGCAGTTTTTCTTCGGAAAGGCTCATTTGCAATCCGGCTTCTTTCAACTTGTTGATGGTTTCAATGTTCAACGGATCGGCAAAATACTGAACAACACTTTGGGCAATCCGTTCACCTATTTCATCCACGGCAACCAATTCTTCAACGGTTGATTTTTCAAGTGCTTCGATATTATGGAATGCAAATGCCAGTTTTTTGGCCACGGTTTCACCAACAAAACGGATTCCAAGTGCAAAAACCACCCGTTCAAACGGAACTTCTTTCGATTTTTCAACGCCGGCCTGAATGTTATAAGCCGATTTTGACCCAAGACGTTCCAACCGAATCAAATCGGGAATTTTCAGACTGTAAATATCGGCAATATTTCGCAACAAATCGTTTTGATACAGCAAATTTATTGTTTCGCTGCCCAAACCATCAATATTCATAGCTTTGCGGCTTACGAAATGCTCCATTTTTCCTTTAATCTGTGGAGGACATGCATTTTCATTCGGGCAATAATGCGCGGCCTCCCCTTCGTAACGGATTAAATTGGCACCGCATTCGGGACAAACCTTGATAAATTTCACTTTATCGCCGATCAGAACCCGTGCATCTTTATCAACCGCCGTAATCTTTGGAATAATTTCGCCGCCTTTTTCCACAAAAACCATATCGCCGATATGCAAATCGAGCGCTTCAATAATGTCGGCATTGTGCAGCGAAGCACGTTTCACGGTCGTACCCGAAAGCTGAACCGGATCGAGGTTGGCAACGGGCGTCACCGCTCCTGTCCTACCCACCTGATACGAAACCGAATTCAACCGTGTTACCGCTTTTTCGGCCTGAAATTTATAAGCAATAGCCCAACGCGGCGACTTGGCGGTGTAACCAAGGTTTTTCTGCTGGGTAAGGGAATTTACTTTCAACACAATTCCATCCGTGGCTACCGGAAGGTTTTTCCGCTCCACATCCCACTGATTGATAAAAGCGGATACTTCTTCGAGTGTTTTGCAGATTTTGGTAGCGTCGGAAATTTTGAAACCCCACGAACGCGCCAACATTAAATTGCCGGAATGCAAATCGGACGGCAATTTTTCGCCCAACATATAATAAAAATAAGCATCGAGCTTGCGGCTGGCCACAATAGCCGGATTTTGCATTTTCAGCGTTCCCGAAGCCGCATTGCGTGGATTGGCAAAAAGCTGTTCTTCCTGCGCTTCACGTTCGCGGTTCAGTTCATCAAAAACCGACCAAGGCATAAGGATTTCGCCACGGATTTCAAAGTTGGGCGGATAATTTCCTTTCAACCGCAACGGAATGCTCCGGATGGTCTTCACATTGGCCGTAACATCATCCCCTTTATCCCCATCGCCACGCGTAACCGCCCGCACCAGGGAACCATTTTCATAGGTCAGGGAAATAGACGTTCCGTCGTATTTCAATTCGCAAACCAGTTCAAACTCTTCATTGAGACCTTTGCGCACCCGTTCGTAGAAATCCTGCACTTCGGCTTCGGAATACGTATTACCGAGCGAAAGCATTGGGTAAACGTGCGCCACCTGCTCAAAACCGCTGGCAATATCACTCCCAACACGCTGTGTGGGGGAATTCGAATCGAAAAACTCGGGATGAGCCGCTTCGAGTTCCTGCAATTCCTTCAATTTGGCATCGAATTCAAAATCGGATATGGAAGGTGCCGACAGCACATAATAGTTATAATTATGCTGCTCCAGCTCCCGGCGAAGTGCTTCTATCTGATCTTTTACCATAACCGTCAGTCTCTGTATGAGAATTTTATTGGTTTATTATTGAACCACAAAAGTAAGAAAATGAAGACAAGAAAACAAGGATATTGTGAAATTGGTTGGGAAAATTTGTTATTCGTATCGGATTATTTTAGCCGGAGTAATTTTAGTGATTAGGTATGAAGGCCCTATCATCATCAAAAGTGAAGCAAGTAATGTTCCGGCATTGAGCAGCAGAATGTAGAGCCAGTTGAAAGTGATGGGAACGGTTGCCACGTAATAGGCTTCAGCATCGAGCGGTACGATACCGGTGAAATACTGAATGGCACAGAGGGAAAGCCCAATGACATTGCCCCACAGCATACCTTTTCCAATGAGGAAAAACGAATGGTAGAGGAATATTTTGCGCACCGACCAATCGGTTGAACCCAGCGATTTGAGGATTCCAATCATGTTGGTGCGTTCCAGAATGAGAATCAACAGGCCGGAAATCATGTTGAAGCCGGCGACCAACAGCATTAGAAAGAGTATGACCCATACGTTCATATCCAGCAATTCGAGCCAGCTGAAGATTTGGGGATTGAGCTGTTTAATAGTTTGGGTGGAATAGGCTTTTCCTTCCTTTGAAAAGCGGTTGGCGGTGGCCGAATAAACGGCATCGCCCACTTCGTCGATGCGGTTGAAATCTTTAATCAGCACTTCCAGACCGCTAAACGAGTCAGCCGACCAGTTATTCAATGCCTGCACCTGACGCATATCGGACAGTATAATCAGCTTATCGTATTCAACAAAATTAGTGGAATAAATGCCGACGATTTTGAACTTCCGGGCCCGAACCTGATCCTGAATAAAATAGGTGTAAAAGCTATCACCCAGTTTCAGATTCAACAGATTGGCCAGGTATTTTGACAGAACAATCTGATTGCTGGCCGTATTTCCGGATAAATCAATCAGTTTTCCCTGGACCAGGTTCGATTTAAAAAAGTTCCAGTCGAAACCGCTGTCGATACCTTTGAGCACAATTCCCTGAAATTCGGTATCCGTTTTTATAATTCCGGGTTTGGTGCAAAACCGCTGAACGTGTTTTACGCCATCAATGGAATATATTTTCTTAATCAACCCATTATCCGCTTTAATCGGATTCATTTCGTAGGTGTTGTTATTGTCGAAATTGGTGATTTGAATATGTCCGCCAAAGCCAATCGTTTTGTTGCGGATTTCCTGTTTAAACCCTATCACCACCGCAACCGAAATCAACATTACCGCCAGTCCGAGCGCAATACCAATGGTGGCAATACGAACGGCAGGACGGGAAACGTTCTTCCTGCCCTGCTGAAAATGGATGCGTTTAGCTATGTAGAATTCTAATGACACGAATTATTACGAATGACACGAATTTAGAATACCAATTGTAAATCGTAAATGATTAAATTGTAAATTAAATAGTTCTTCCCGGATAGGCCAGCAAAGCTTTTCCAAGAATAATCAATGAATGTTTCAATTCTTCTTTATCCAACACATACGCAATTCGTACTTCGTCTTTTCCCATCCCATCGATTGTATAAAAACCAGAACCGGGAGCCATCATGATGGTGTATCCTTCGTATTCGAAATCGGAAAGTAACCACGCGCAGAATTTATCGGCATCGTCAACCGGCAAGCGGGCAACGGTATAAAAAGCTCCCATGGGGATTGGAGAATAAACGCCCGGAATGCGGTTCAGCCCATCAATCAGGAATTTCCGGCGTTCAACATATTCGTTGTACATTTCGAGCATATATTCTGCCGGAGTATTCATGGCGGCTTCAGAAGCAATTTGTCCCAATAATGGCGGACTCAACCTGGCCTGACAAAATTTTATGACATTTTTGCGGACTTCTTTGTTTTTAGTTACGATTGCGCCAATGCGAACACCAGTCATGCTGTAACGTTTGGAAACGGAATCGATCAGCACCACATTTTCTTCAATTCCATCCAAATGGAATGCAGAGATGTACGGTGCGCCGGTGTAACAAAACTCGCGATACACTTCGTCGGAAAACAAATATAAATCATATTTTTTTACCAAATCACGAATTTTATTCATTTCAGCACGGGTATAAAGGTATCCGGTCGGATTATTTGGATTACAAATCAGAATTCCCTTGGTTTTGGAAGTAATCAGCTCTTCAAATTTATCGACATGCGGCAACGCGAAACCTTCTTCAATCGTTGACACAACCGGTTTTACAACAGCACCGGCAGCTATAGCAAATGCAGTATAGTTGGCATAAGCAGGTTCCGGAACAATAATTTCATCACCCGGATCAAGACAACTCATGAATGCAAAATTCACTGCTTCAGAACCTCCGGTAGTAATAATGATATCGTCTTCGGTGACGTCGATGTTGAATGTATGATAATAGGCAGCCAACTTGGTACGAAGGCTTTTGATACCATCACTCGGACTGTATTCCAACACGGTGCGATCAATATTCCGAATGGCATCCAACGCGACTTGCGGCGTCTTCAAATCGGGCTGGCCGATATTGAGATGATACACTTTGATTCCGCGAGCCTTGGCTTTATCGGAAAGTGGAACCAGTTTTCGGATGGGTGATTCGGGCATTGCCTGCCCACGTTGAGAAGTGTGTGGCATATTTTCAGTTATCTGTTGGCAGTTATCAGTTATCAGTACAACGTGTTTCTTCACATTGATTGAGCCACCGATACTTACATAATTAATATAAGTCGCAAAAATAGTGAAAATTACCCGAGAAAAAAAGGATTTTGCTTACAAGTTGATACTGTTAGCAGTAAACGGTAAGCGGTAAACAGCAAACGACAAGCTAATAAGTGTTAACTATTTCAAGTCCACCATTACTTTGAGATTCAATTGGCGGCCGGTAAGATAATTGGGAACGGCATATTGATGATTGGAAATATCAGTCACCCAATAATATGAATTGACGTTCTGGAAGTTTAATAAATTGAAAACTTCGACATTGAGCCATACATCCTTCACATGTTTCAGCCAGGATTTATTCAGTACTTTGTCGGTTCCATTCACCAAAACACGTGAAGCGCCAATGTCAACCCTGCGATAAGGCGGCGTGCGGAAAGCCGTACGGTATTGAACATTACGCGGAGGTCCGAATGGCAATCCGTCCGACCAGATAAATTTCAACTGCATTTTATATTTCGGATTGTTGGGCAAATAATCCTGAAATAACATAGAGAAAGTATACCGTTGTTCGCTCGGAGTGGATACCCAACCCGGATAAACGGTACTGGAAGTTATAATTTTTCCATCAGTATCATAAGTATGATTTACATAAGAATCCCCGATAATATCCTGCTTGGAATCCATCAACGAAAAGTTTATCCACGAATCAGCTCCCGGAACCAACTCCCCGTAGAGTTTAAAGTCCATTCCGGCCGTGTAGGAGTTGGCATCATTTTTTCCGGAATATAATATCCTGACATTATCAACCGAATAAGAAATTACCCGGTCGGCAAGTTTCATATAAGCTTCTGTGGTGAATTTGAACGGCCGTCCCCATGCCCGGAAATAATAATCGCCGCCCAACACAAAATGTAGCGAACGGGGTGATTTGATGTTGTTGTTCAAATGAATCCGGACATTTCCCAAAGCATCGGTAATGGTATCCCGAATTTCTTTGTAAAATGGTGCCTGATAATAAACCCCGGTTGCAAAACGGAAACTGAAATCGTGTTTCCAGTGCGGTAAGTATGATACCGATAGCCGTGGGCTAATCAGCAATTCTTTATTGAAAGTCCAGTAATTGGCACGCAAACCACCGGTAACCGAAAATGATCCGGCATCGGTTTTCCATTTGTAAGTATCCTGAAAGAAAGCCATGGTACGGAAGGTTGTCAAAACGGTATCGGCTTTCATATTGTAATAGAGATTCACCTGTTTATCGCTGAAAGGGAGCGAATAACCGGCAGAATCGCGTAGTTCCCATTCACTAATCTTATCTGAAATCATCTCGCTCTGCAGGGTCAAACCCCATTTCATTTTATGTTTCGCGACATTATATTCTCCTAAATGAGAAATATTGGTGACAGATGCATTCAGTCGGTTTCGTGCATGTTGCTGGTATTGACCAACTCCCAACGAGGCTCCTGTTTGTTTAGCCGGATCGGGATCAACTTTAAACTCACTCAACTCATATTCTCCCAAAATATCGTAAGTTTCACTCTCGTTCGTATAATAGGCCGATGCCAGCAAACTAAGTTTCATGCCGGTTATTGGTTTGAAATTCAGCGCCAGTGCACCGTACGAAGTACGGAACAAGTCCTGCTCCTGCCCTTCAAAAAAAACGGACAGTTTACGACCGGTACTATACGTTCCAAAGGATGTTTCGCGGTCCTTGGGGATAAACTGATACGAATTCTGTGAAAAGTTGCCCAGAAAAGTCAGTTCCCATTTCGGATTAAACTGATACGTCATGTACGTTTGGTAATCGATAAACGAAGGATTATATTCGCCTTTTGTATCCAGCGTTCCCAGCAAATAACCATTCGTTTTATAACGCAATCCGTGCATTTGGGTAAACTTCTTTTTGGCAGTAGCCACATATGCCGAAGCACCAAGCAAACTTAACGTAGCCGATGCTTCAAATTCAGTCGGTTTTTTATATTGAATATCCAACACCGACGACATTTTATCGCCATATTTGGCATCATAACCACCGGCCGAGAAAGCCACGTTATCAACCATATCGGGGTTTATGAAACTCAGCCCTTCCTGCTGTCCGGCCCGGATAAGCAGCGGCCGGTACACTTCCAGACCATTGACATACACGGCATTTTCGTCAAAATTTCCACCACGGACATTGTATTGTGAGCTTAATTCGTTATTCTGGCTAACTCCGGCAAAAGTTATAAGCAACGATTCAATACCACCGGATGTATTGGGCATAACCCGCAGTTTGGTTGGGTCCAGCATATCGAGTGTGGAGGTTTGTCGGCGCTGACCGACAATATTTACCTCGTCCATTTGTTTTGACAAGGCCGGAAGCTGCACCGAAATCTGAACAACCTTCTGATGCGGATGAATGGTATGTTTGATGGTTTGATATCCCAACATGGAGTAAACAATAGTTGCCGAGTCTTTCACGTTCATATTGAGCTCGTAATATCCGTTTTGATTGGTGGTAGTTCCTACGGTCGTTTTTTCAAAAAAAACATTGGCAAGTTCAATTCCGCGGTTGTTTGCATCGATTACATATCCGTAAACACGCACTTTGGTTTGCGCTGACAAACCTAAAAAAAAGAATATAGTAAGTAAAATACAGAATGTTTTCTTCATGCAATGTAAATTCCGGTCAGTGAAATGAGAATATGACCTCATTTTAACGGCAAAATGACCGGTTTATTTTATTTGATTAAAATATTTTCAACAAAGATACGACAATTCATAATTATGAATTATGATTTATGAATTATGAAATAATTGATTCTGGGAATTGCTGATTCAGTTCAACCAACAATTCTTCCACGGTAGCAATCTCTTTCTCGTTCCATTTCCAACCGGTTTCGGTAACAGAAATCTGAATATCCGCATCCTCCACCACCATATATCCGGCTCGTGCCAGTGCACGCAGAGTCCAGTACATGCGGGTTTTATCGCCGCTTACCCACACTTTTCGGCTCATTGGATAGTTCATGGAAAAGTTGCCGTTGGCAGCATTAAAGAAGTATGATTTGCTTTCAAACGCTTTATTGAAACTACCGTTGAACACCAAATCCTCCGGCACGCCGCATTCCACACCGTTTTCATTGCTAATCAACCAAATACGGTCAGCTGCCTGCAAAGCCAAATCCAGTTCGTGTGTTGAAAGAAGAATGGCTTTATCGGTTTTATGAGCCAGTTTATGCAGCAAAAGCATGATTTCAACCCGGTTTGGCAAGTCGAGATGCGCCGTGGGTTCATCAAGCATGATGATGGGCGTATCCTGCGCCAGCGCTTTGGCAATCATAGCCCGCTGGCGTTCTCCATCGGAAAGTTCGTTGATATTCTGGTGCACTTTATGATCTAAATGAACCATTTCAATGGCCTCACGAATTATTTTATCTTCATTATCGGAAACACTTCCCCACCAGTTGCTGTGCGGATGGCGACCCAGCGAAACGAGGTTATAAACCGTAGCATTTTCAATATCCACCCTTTCGGTCAGAACCAATGAAATCAGCAATGCTTTTTCACGCTGTTTGAGTTTCGAAATTTCGCTGCCATCAATCATTACATGGCCTGCCAATGGTTTTTGTAATCCGGTCAATGTACGCAACAACGTTGATTTTCCGCTGCCATTTGGACCAATCAAACACACCAACTCACCTGCCCGCAACTGTAAATCCAGTCCGGATTGAATCACGTCGGTTTTTCCGTTTTTGGAATAGCCGATTGAAAGTTGATGTGTGGTTAGAATTGACATAATATGTATTGTTTCATTTTCAACTGCTGACAGGGTTTTCAACCGCTGTCAGAGTTGATTAATCAACCCTGGCAGCAGTCCGTAGGAACTCTGACAGCTGTTGAAGAGTAAATTATCATTTTAAAGTATTCTCATCAAAACCCTCAATTAAATTTACAAGTTTATGATGAATCTTATTATACTCATCAATATTATCAAAGAAATTTAGAACTGTTGACTTTTTAATAAAACCATTAGTATCAGAAAATATCAAATTGAAAGATGTGTAACGATAATCTTGTAAGCGGGTAACAAACCCGTGTTTTAATGGATTTTGATGAACATATATCAAACAACGTTTAAAATACTGTCTGTTTTCAATCTTTTTTCTTTTAAATGGGCTTTCAAACAATGCTCCATGCCGGTGGTATTTGTAATTAAAATATTGAGCATAAGCATTGAATAAATGCGAAAATTGTTTGGCAATATCGGGTTTCTTTTCATCGGACAGAGCACCTGATTTATTTTCGAATAACTTTAGCTGTTTTAGTGTTTGTATATCTCTTTCTTTTTTAATTTTTAAAACCACATGAAAATGATTGTCCAGCAAACACCATGAATAAGTATCAGCAATTGGCTCTATAAATTCTGAATATTTAGACAAAAACCGGTCATAATCTTCATCGTCTTTAAAAATACTACAACCATTAATACCACAATTATAGATGTGATAAACAGAATTGAATTCTAATAAAGGCTGAATATATTTTTTATCCATACTTCATGTAATGTATTTTTACTGTTATTTCAACCCTGACAGCAGTCCGAAGGACTCTGGCAGCGGTTGGAATACGTCATCTTTTCTTCAATATTATCCAAATAATAATCGGCGCCCCAAACAGCGCGCTGATCGTATTGATTGGCAAGGTATATGTTGGCATTTGCGAAATAATATCGCAAAATAAAATCAGCGATGCACCGCAAAGAACCGTTGCCGGCATCAGTATTTTATGGCTCGATGTACGGAAAATGCCCCGTGCAATATGCGGAATAGCCACACCCACAAAAGCAATCGGTCCGGTAAAAGCGGTAATTCCTCCGGCTAATAATCCGGTGGCGATAACGATTAAAAACCGGGTGCGGACAATGGAAACGCCTAATCCGCGGGCGTAATTTTCGCCCAACAACAAGCCATCAAGTCGTTTCTGCAGGAAAAATGCCATTCCCAAACCAAGCAAGACAACCGGCAGCAGCACCTGCATATACGTCCATGTAACGGCACTCAGACTGCCAAATGTCCACATCACGAAAAGTTTGATTGCATCCGGATTACTGAAATTTTGCAACACGCTCACAATTGAACCGGCAATGGTTCCGAACATCAATCCGACGATAAGCAACGAAACGGCATTTTGCACCCGAAAAGATACACCAACCACCAAAGCCAACACCACCGATGCACCGATAATAGCCGCCACAATCAACGCCCAACCGCTGCTCACAAAAGCAACCGGCAGCACCGAAGCTGCCATCATCACCAATGCCACGCCAAGACTTGCACCCGAACTAACGCCCAGAATATAGGGATCGGCCAACGAATTACGGAAAAGCGTCTGCATCATTAACCCGGCAACCGAAAGCGATGCGCCCGCCATAATGGCCGTGATGGCTTTCGGCAAACGGAAGTTGAGGAGTATTTCCGAATTGATTCCCTCCACTTCTCTTCCAAAAAACACCGACACGATCTCCCGCAACGAAATATGAATGCTTCCCCAAGCCAAATCGGCCAGGAAAAGACCCAAAGTCAGGAATGAAAGGGTGAGGAATAATATGAAGGGTCGGGATTTAAACAAAATGATTACTTGATTTTATATGTGTAATAATGGAGCATTTTTCGAGCCCAAAGATACAAAATTAAGTGTTATGTTTTGATTATTTCTAAATTCATATACAAATTATGGTGAGGTTAATTATCTTTGTAATTAAATTAATATTTAAACAGGTAATAATATGAATAAGTCAAAAAAAACACTTTTCGCCTTATTAAAATACATTCATTTTCCCATTTTAACGACAACAACAATCCTTATTTTCACAAACTGTAATAATGGTGATAAATTTATTTTAAAAGACAACTTAGCTGAAATAAATGAAATTATTCAAA
>CAIYTJ010000129.1 GCA_903929065.1 uncultured Bacteroidales bacterium
AGCGACTGTATACACGGTGGGAATTTGTCTTACACCTTTTCAGCACTACAAGGCCTGGCTGTATAACGATACCCTTTTCCCGGATTCACCCTATATTCAGTTTTTGGGCATTATGCGTAAAGTTGTTAAATTGTCATTTGTGGTATTGCTTTTAACAACCTATTTGTTAAACCGTGGATTGCTTAAAAAATATGCTCACAAAGCGGAGCAGTATTATTCAGAGATACAGGATGCTAAAAATGACAATGCTAAAATGCTAAACTATTACCTGATTATAATAACCGTTAGTTGCCTGTTAGCCCATATCGTTGGTCGGAAGCTGTTATTACCCAGTGAAATTATTATAGATATTATCTGGTTGATGTTTGCCATTGCCATGTATGGAATTGGGTATATGGGATTTAAGCAGAAAGCAATTAATCCTACTTTCGAGCCGGCAGATAAAGAACCTCAAATCATTCCTGCCGGAACTGAAATGAACTTATCTCAGCAAATCATTTTGGATAAACTCATAGCTGAGTTTGAACAGGAGAAAATTTATCTGAACAGTAACCTGAATATCAACGATGTGGTGCAAAAAGCAGGTACAAACCGCACATATATTTCTGCTATCATCAACCAGCAGTATAACCAGAATTTTTGTTCATTTGTCAACAATTACCGTCTGGCTGAACTTGAACGTATTATTACAGAAAACCCTATGCTCAGTCACGAATTACTGGCAGAACAAAGTGGATTTGGTTCTTATAACTCCATGAAACGGGCTGTTTATACCAAAACTGGAATGTCAATTTCAGAATGGAAAATGAAAATATTATCCGGCAGTTTATAGTTGGTAGTCGGCAATAAAAAAAGGTCATTTCTGATTAGAAACGACCCTTTATGATATGTAAATTGAGCAAGTGAACTCAGTTAATTCTATAATTTTTGTAATTACTATTTAGGAAGTATTTCGACATCCCGTGAAACAGGACTGATAACTGATAACTGTTTACTGAACTACATACTATAAACTATAAACTATCGACTGCAAAGAACTTTCCCGCATCCCGCATACTTCACTTCCACGGGTTGTCCGTCGAAACCTATGGTTCCAAATTCAACGGCTATACTCAGCACTATGCTCACTTCAGCCGTAAGCATGGAAACCTGTTTTTCGTTTAGCTGAACTTTCAGGATTTGTTCATCAATAATCTTATTGGCCGGAAACCACGCACTGTTGGTAACAGCTGCAACCCCGTGAAGGGCTCCTGTTGCCGGAACATAGTCTTTTAGCTTTTCATCAAATACCATATCCGAAGCTGCTCCAAGCGAGATAATGATTCTGAAAAAAGGCAGACGCTGAATGTTCAGCAAGTCAATGTCCGTATTGATGCGTGGAATAGTGACCGAAGCCGACAGTGTTTCACGATTCAATTCATAGTTGGTAGAAACCCGCAACACGGTATTAAACGGATAGTTGCGGTTAAAGTTGAACCCGTCCAGTGCCTGGCGGAACTGCGATAAACGCACCGGACGCTTCCCTTTTTCGGCTGTGGTATCCGCTTTCTGCATCTTATTGGCCATTCCGTTGAGTACCGACGTGAGATTATAATCAGCCAGCCGGTGCAAACCACCAAAAGCAAACCTTACGGCCGAAGCCAGCTTGGTAACTCCGCTCCACTCTTTTTGCTGCAGGCGCAAGCCTTCGTATTGAGGCAGGCGTTTAATCTTATCGCCGCTCACACCGCCTTTGGTGCGGGCAATTATCTTATCGCTTCCGCGGCGGGTATAAAAACTTACTCCGCTCAGGCTGCCGGTTAGTTGAATAGGTCCTTTTACTATTGCCATCTTTTTATTTACGATTTATTCATTTACGATTTACTATTGTCTGCCCAAAGCCCCTCCCAACATGCCGGTAAGGATTTGGGGTTATACCGTAAACGTACCACAAAGATAAACAGAAGTTATGAATCGAACAAATTCCGGTTATATATCAGTTACCTTTTATAAATATAGTAGCTATAACCGGTAGATAACCTGCAGATAACCGATATATAACTGATATATAATTTTACAATATGATTATGAAGCGATTGCAAGCTATTGGTAATGGTATATTGACAAGACGATAAAATGCATGAAAGAACATCGGGCAATACGAATCTGAACCCATGCTGCATTGAAAAGAAAAAATTGTGGATAACTTTTTAAATAAATTCCGTATTAATTATATATTGGATTAAATAATTGTGTATTTTTGTGATTGTAAAACGAAACGAATATGGAATTCCAAAAAGCAAAACGACTGAATAATTATCTGTCACAATGGATGGCCACGTGTGTGGAGGTTTTTAATGCAACTAAATACGGTGAAAGTGAGTTTGAGCAAATGGATAAGGTGAAAGCGCAGTTCCAACAAGTTGACTTTGAACAGCTATATAACGACTTTATAGCTGAACTGGAAGAAAACATTGAGAAATACCGAAATATTGATTATATGGATAAATATTTGGAAGGTTCATTTTATATGTTTTATGAAGGTTCTGAAGGTTATCAAAAAAATACGGACGGAGAGATAATTAAGAATGGCTATGAAGTGAACTTCCTGCTGAACGTAAAAAAAACAATTGATTTGTATTACGATAAGGTTAAAACTATTTGCTTTTCTTATGATGACAAATGTTCCTATTCTCCAGAGTTGAGAAGGATATTTACAGAGAAGATGAAACAATTGGATCCGGATTTTATTTTGAAAATTGAGGACGAAGAACCTGAAAGAAACGATGATTATGATGATTACCCGTTTGATATTGAGAACTTGCAAAGAGAATTAGCTCTGCTTGCCACGAATCAGGAGAAATTAGATTTAATCAGACAACGGATAATTGATTTTGAACAATGGCAAATTAAAAACAACCTGGTGGATAATGATAGCTTTTGGGGAAGCATCAATCCGGGCAGGTCGGAATTTGTGAAATTATGCCACATCGAAATGAAAAGATATCCGGTAACCGGGAAAGAAGAAACAAAAACCTCCCCGGGCAGGCAAACCCAATCAAAGCATTATAAATGGGTGGCAAGCGGCACCGACTTTATCGAACTATTTACAGCATTATACCACAGTAAATCTATTGAATGTGAGGATGGACAAAAGTTAAGCCGCAAAGACCTGATAACTTATTTTCAAAATATCTTTGGACTGGAAATAAAAGATATAGAGGGGAAACTGAATAAAGCCGGAAACAGAAATGAGAATACACCTTTTTTAGATAAACTGGCACAACAATTTCGAAATTTTGTATCTGATAAAGAAAGAAAGGCAAATCAACGAAAATAATCCGTACCGTCATGGCCTGACGCATTGTACAGATGTGGCGTGCCACGTCTCAAATGCGGCTTGCCACATTTATTATAACTACCATGAAAAAATACCAACACAAATACCGGATTGAATCGGCACGGGCACAATGGCACGATTATAATGGTGGGGCGTATTTCATTACCATTTGTACCGCAAGGCGAAAGCATTATTTCGGATTAATTGACGATGGCGTTATGATATATAGCCCGATTGGGAAATTTTTGAATGAAAATCTGCAGAATGTTGCAGAACATTACCCATACGCAGAAATCCCGGTGTTTCAGGTTATGCCCAATCATGTGCATGTGATTGTATTTATTGATAAACCGGTGGATACGGTAATGGGATCGGGGGCAGATAATATTAATAACGCGGAACGTCCGATAAATAACGAAACGAATACGGATAATATTAATAACGCGGAACGTCCCGTAAATAATGGGGTGGATTTATATTGCGGGGATTGTAGAGACGCGGCGCGCCACGTCTCTACGTCCGACGCAACCGCCAACGCGCCGTCCGACGCAACCGCCACGCAACCGTTCAACGCGCCAATCCCAACCGTAACGAATAAAAACGAAAAAATGCGCGATATTGCTGTGAATCGGGGTCGGTTATCCACCGTAATTGGTGGTTTAAAATCGGCAACAACAAAATTTGCCAACGATAATAAAATACCGTTTGGATGGCAGGAACGGTTTCACGACCATATAATCCGCGATGTGGATGAATTAAACCGCATAGCCACCTATATTGAAAACAATCCCAGGAATTGGAAAGGGGATACGTTTTATTTGTGAATGGGTTGCTAAAATCGTGGATTACAAATGATTTTCTACAAAAGATTTGTGATTGTTAAGTATATTTTGTAGATTTGTGGCTTAAATATTCTCAATCGTAAACCTGTTTTTTGTTAGCCTTATGGCATTCAATGAAAATACCCGTGTAAAGATACCTGCCATCCTGCATTTATGCCGGTTGGGTTATCGGTATCTGTCGTTGAAGGAGGTTCGATGGGACGAATCGACGAACATATTCACGGATATTTTCAAGGAGAGTGTACAGCGTATCAATCCAGAATTAGACAAATCGGATGTACAGCGGGTACTAGATGAAGTGTTGCTTTGTCTGGAGAACGAAGACCTGGGGCGGGCTTTCTACGAGAAACTAATCAATCGTTCAGGTACAAAGCTGATTGATTTTGAGAATTTTGCGAATAACTCCCTGCATGTA
>CAIYTJ010000130.1 GCA_903929065.1 uncultured Bacteroidales bacterium
CATTTTTTCACCTGAAAAATCGGAAAACAAGAACTCAAATGTCTGTCCGTGCCTGACTAATATCTTTATTGATAATAAACAACTTAACCCCGGCGAAAAAACAGATGGCGATATATTGTTGAAAAAAGCTATTCAGTACACAGATAAAATAGTGTTGCCCTATTACAAAAACACCATTGAATTACAATTTTCGGGCATGGATTTCTCTAACACAAAAGGGATTGTTTACAAATACTACCTTGATGGTTATGATAATAACCCTGTGGTTTCGAATAAGTCCGGTGTTCGGTATACCAAAATCCCGTATGGTTCGTATAAATTTCATTTGAATGCTTCCGTAGATGGTGTGCACTGGTGTGATAATGAGGTTGTGTTACAAATAAGAATATCACCACCTTTTTGGTTGAGTATTTATGCTGTTTTGTTTTATATTATATTTGCTCTTGGAATTGGATATCTTGTTTACCGATTTATTGTTTTCAGATTCAAACTACAAAGTCAAATAAAAATTGAACAGATAAAATCAGAACAAACGGGGAAAATTAACGATTTAAAGTTGCAGTTTTTCACCAATATTTCCCATGAATTACGTACACCGTTAAACTTGATTACAAATCCAATTGACAGCCTTGTTTCTGATCCGGAAATGAACACAGTTCAGCTTAAATTGCTGAAAATGGTACAACATAATACCAACCGTTTACAAAAGTTAATCAATCAATTGCTGGATTTTCGAAAAATTGAATCAGGAGTATTAAGTCTTTCGTTAGTCAAAGCTGATATACTACCCTTTATTCATGATATTTACAGGTCTTTTGACGATGTGGCTAGAAACAAGGCCATCAATTATAGGTTTAGCTGCAGTGAAGGTATGTTAGAATGTGTTTTCGACCCTGATAAGATTGAAAAAATCTTGTATAATTTGCTGTCGAATGCCATAAAATTTACATCGCCCAATGGAATAGTAATACTTACTGTTTCAAAAGAAATTTCTTACACCAACGGTTACAAAAACAATCCTTCAGAATTTCTTAAAATAGAGGTTTCGGATACAGGTATTGGTATTAAAAAAGAAAATCAGGATAAGATTTTCCAGTATTTTTATCAGACCGAGCAAAACAAACTTGAGAAAAATGTGGGAACAGGAATTGGTTTGGCTTATATCAATAATGTGGTAAAAGTACATCATGGTACAATTACCTTCGAGAGTCAACCGGGTGAAGGGACTAAATTCACTGTGTTGTTACCACTTGATAATGATGAGTATTCAAAATACAGTATTGACGAAAAAACCATTCCGACACAATCAGAAAATCTGGAAATTGATATAAAAGATCTCCGGGATTCGCTCAATGGTGATAAGGCAACTATTGTGAAAACTAGTACTCATAAAAAAACAGTCTTGATTGTTGACGATAATGAAGAACTGTTGTCGTATCTGAGAATAGAATTATCAAATGAATACAATACTATCACAGCCCTAAATGGGTTAGTCGGTATTGAGAATGCTAAGGAAAATCTTCCTGATTTGATAATTTCCGACTTGATGATGCCCGAGATGGATGGGATTCAGATGTGTAAAATTCTGAAGACACAACTCGAAACCTGCCATATCCCGATTATCATTCTAACTGCTAAAGCCGATGAAACTTCAGAGAAAG
>CAIYTJ010000131.1 GCA_903929065.1 uncultured Bacteroidales bacterium
AACGTCCAAGCATTGAAGCGGTTGGGGAATGCTCTTCCGTCGCCCATGGCTTACTGTCGCTGAACTAAGTTACAAAAGATCATGATATATTCTACTGCCGCTCAGAATTCCCTCAGCCGGAACTGATGCTAGGATATTTGTTGCAGTTGAAGAACGTTATTCCTCAGCCCCAATTGCTGCAATGCAATGTTGTGCGTTTGTTTTATTTTATCACTAACTGCTTTTCTATTTTTTTACATCTGTCTTCTAAGGCGTTTGACAGGGGGCAATCAGACACCGGCATCAGTGAGTTCATTTTTAAATAAACATTTTTTGCTTCTTCCTTTTTATTTGATTTTATAAGAAATTGAACGTAACCAAGAATTATGTTTCTTCTGCTATCTACAAAAAAGTAGTTCGCCCTTGGTTGATTGTGAAGTTTTATGTCAGTCAATTTTTTATAGTTATTATCATTTAAGACACTCGATTCAAATTTTACTTTATTATATTCATTGACCGAATCTTTTACCTTGTTTGGTATGAACTTACAAACAAATCCCTCATTCTGCAAGTAGTCCGTAAATTCAAACATATCGTCTTCATAAGGCAGCGCACAGTAAACAGGTCTCTCAAACTTATTATTTTCCAATATATTTAAAATGGCCGCTGTGCCAATCCACATAGCTGATCCTCCATATTTATCTTTCACGGTAAGTAACATTTCATTTATAGAATCAGGAACGTTATATTCCTGCTTCATTTGTGGGGATATTTTAATTTTTATCACCTGCTCTTTCCATGGGAAATAACTATACATATTCATAATCAGATTGTCACTCCATGAGATTGGGATTTTAGTAATCTCATTGGGGACACCATCTCTCATGTATTTGATATAAAATGGTCTTTCCATCAGGTTTATAGTGATGACTGAAACATCTTTCCGGAATCCCTCTACCAGTTGCACATACATGAATGCATTTACGGAAGCATCCTGATTTGAAAATAAAATTGCATTTTCATCGCAGGCTTGTAAAATACTTCTTGAGTATGCTATAATATAATCGGGGAAGCCACCAAATTTATGCGCCTCAAGCAGTTCTTTTTTTGCTTGTTCGATATGATTACTTTGGATTGCTTCCCTTGCTCTTGCACTATACTCTACGGCAAGAAAGTAATAGGCATCGCCTAAATTTGGATTTAAATATATAGCTCTCTTTAAATTGCCTAATACTTCTTTTTCAGACCATTCGTCGCTCTTCTGTACAAAAGGCCTGGTGTCATAAACAAGATAATGGGAGTACCTGCCTAACCAATAATAAGCATCTGCATTATTAGGGTGTTTTTTTATTTCAGTCTTTAAAATAGAAATCGCGTCGATAAATTTTAGAGAATCTCCAAGTTGTGTAGCATGTTTAACTGTATCATTAACTTGTCCATATAACAGAGGAGAAAGAGAAGAAAAAATGACAAAAATTAATGTGTACTTCATCGAAGGTTGAATAAGCATGTTTAAAATAACGCACAACGAGCAGGGCTTGCTGCAGGGCTGGAATTCAATGCTTGTCCGCCCGGAACCGCTGCTGATTAAAGATATAAAAGTACAGGTTAACAAACAAAAGCCCAACAATGTACGTCCCGCTCTGATGAAGCACAACAGCGATAAAATGACCATTGCTCCAACGTCCTGCCAGCATTGCAGCAAACCTGATGTTACATGCCGCTTTTCTTCCGATATGTTTCTTTTAGTTCAGGGTCAATTATTTTGTTTCTTCTTAAAAGCAACTTTTTATTTTTATAGTAGTCAGCGACATAGTTTGGATATAGAACTATATGATAGACAAATTGGGATGTGTCTGAGTAAACAAATCTGAATTTGTCATAGCCATTTAGATCTGCAGTTACTGTGTCACCTTTGGATAGGTTTAGTTCAAAAGATTTCATTAAGTTATGTACTCGTCCAAACCATTCTCTATTTTTGGAAGCGCCAGAAATTTCTAAAGTGTCGCCTAATAAATTAAAGAAAGTAAATAATGAAATACTCGCAGTATTTACTTTCTCTATTGTTATTTTTTGATGAGTCTTATTCTCAGTCAAACTATTTAGAGTTATGAATCCGTCGTCCTGGAAAGTCCAAGAACCTTCAGTCATAACAAAATCTCCTTTGTGAAATAATGGGTTTAGTGGATTAAGTTGAAAATAATTAAATCTTCCGTTTGTGTCGAAGTTGAGGTAAGTTTTTATTCCATTTTTGAGCACAAAATGTCCATAAACATTTTTCTCTGTCATTTTGCAACTTGCAAAAAATATGGCTAATATGAAAACGAAGGGTCTCAATAAAGTGGCATGTAACGTTTCCGCATTTGAGTTGTTGCGGTATTTGAAATTATATTGTTCAATTAATTGTTTAGTTCAGTAAAGATAAAATGTTCATCGCTTGCATTGTCGTCAAACCGCAATAACGTTAAATGCTTTGTTAGCCGTAGTTTATATTTTTTTCAAAATTCATTGCGTCTTTCTCATTTTCAAACAATAAAAGCATTTCGTCATAAATTTTATATGTCAAATTTGAATACTCAGTTCGATAAATTTCACCGCTATAAATAAATAATGATTTGTCAGAAAAAGTCATAGTCATTTTATAAGGAAAGTCAAAACCATTTTTAGTTTCAAATTTTATTGAAAGCAATTTAGCGTCGATTTGTATTTCTTTATTTACACCTAATAATTTGTCACACGTATTGTCAAACCAAAATGTGTCGATTGATGTTGATGTCATTGAAGTATAAAGAATTACTTGAGAAGATTCGAAACAAAAAATAATATTTAGTGCATAGTCATAATGAAATGGAATCAAAGCAGTGTCAAAGTCAGGTTTTGAATCTAAAGAAATAAGCAACTTGTCTATGTGCTTATTAATTGTCTTTTCTACAAAGCTGTAAATGTTTTTTTTATATGCAATTTGCTCTAAAGACATGTGTCATTTAATTACGGCTAACGG
>CAIYTJ010000132.1 GCA_903929065.1 uncultured Bacteroidales bacterium
AAAATATTTTGAACAAAACATATTACATTAAAAACCCCGGATTAGCATAATTCATGCCCTCAATTAATTTAATCAGTTCTCAATTTTACAGATTCAGTTTCTTTGGGTGATTTAGGCATTAATTTTCCATTAATTAGTACGAGGTCAAACGTTATGTTTTCAACGTTTTTGAGGATGTAGGATGTAGGAGTTTGCTTCAGGATTATATTTTTAAGCAAAATGTCTTTTAATGGATATTTCTCAATCCCAACTGCATAGAATCCACATTCTTTCGAATTATTGCCAGTAACATTCTCAATTAGAAAATTCTGAAAAAGTGTAGGGTGAAATCCACCACGAGCCCCGTGGTAATTAGTCTCAAATCGAATGAAAGCTGTTCTGACACTGTCACAGGTTACATTTTTGACCCAAACGTTTTTGATAAAACCACCACGGTCTAAATTAGATTTAAAATATACACCACTCAAACAATTGCTAATCGTCACATTTTCCATATATACGTTTTCCACTCCGGCTGCCATTTCACTGCCAATGCAGAGACCGTTACATTTAGATCTGAAACTGCAATTCCGTATTACAATGTTTCGTGTCGGTTGTCCAATCCGCCAGGCATCGTTGTCGCGACCAGCTTTAATGGCTATGGCATCATCTCCGGTACTGAAAGTGCATCTTTCAATCAAAACATTTGTGGTATATTCCGGGTCGCAACCATCGTTGTTTAAGTTCCGACTATTGACCTCAACACATCTCACAGTCACATTATTGCAAAACACCGGATGGATAACCCAAAAAGGAGAATCGATAATTCGAACACCTTCAATCAGGACATTTTTACAGCCAAAAGGTTGAATCATACTCGGTGGCAGAATTGATTCATTACCAAATGTTCGTTGAAAAACAGGAACACCATCAATTCCCATTTGACGTAAACAACTTTGCATTTTCGAGTTTTGTGGTCTCATTTTTGCAAATCCGGTTGTTGCATTTCCATTCAACGTCCCTTTGCCTGTAATAGCAATATTGGAAACCTGATAAGCGTAAACCAATGGTGAATAATTAAACAATTCAGTACCCTCAAAAATAGTGAGAACTTCCGGTAAATAATCAGCTGGCTTGGAACTGAAAATGATTTCACTTCCTTCGGATAAGTAAAGGTTTACATTACTTTTCAGAATGATTGATCCATTCACATGATATTTTCCGGCAGGAACCACCACACGACCACCCCCATTAAAACTGCAACTGGTAATCGCTTCATTAATTGACTTGCGACAATCGGTAGAATCATTGGCTATGGCTCCATAGGTTGTGATGATGTAATCAATATTCTTAAACGTTGGAGCAGAAATTTGTTTCAGAATCTGATCCATATTTACCGGATTTGTTGCATTCATTGAATGAAAAATAAATATTGCAAACAATGAAACAGTGAATTTAATTTTGAAGTTCATTCTATCTACGTATTAATCAATTAATTTAAATGAAACTGCTGCACCGCCGCCTGAAGCTAATTGTAATTTTAATTAGTCAGACGACTTAACCTTTATTTTGTGAATTTTATAAGTTTCGGGATTGGTTATAAAATTTGCGCCATTACCATCTTCGTAAACAGAAGCTTCATGCGTTTTTTTGCTATCCAGAAAACTGAGTGCCAAATCAAAATTTCGTGCCTCACCATTGGTCAATGCGCCCAAACACCAATTTTCAGAATTTCTGTCTTTACGGGCTGTAATAACATATTCACCAATCTGTGCATCCAATTCTCTAACTAGGAATGACTTTTCGAAATCTCAGAGTCTAATCCCTTCAATAATGAGTCAACTGTCAAATTGTTGGAGGAAGTAAAACTGGAATTAAACAGTACGAATGTCAGAAATAATAGCTTGGATTCATATAATTTTTCCTTTTAAAACATTTATCAGTTGTTCTACAAATTTATTTTTTTACTGTTTCGAGATTTATCCGGTAAAGGCATAAATAAATCACTCAAAATTACAAAATTATTCAGAATAATATCGTGTTGGTTTAAATATGATATTATCTCTCAGTTTTTTTGATATTAAATGTGCAACTTATTTCTTTTTTTCGTACCTTTGCGCCCCATTACAAAAAGATAATTATCAGAAAATTACCTATATGAATATTGTCAGAAAAGACCTCGATCAAAACAATGCGATAATCACATTGAGCATCGAAAAAGCAGATTATGCTGAAAAAGTAGAAAAAACCTTGCGCGACTATCGCAAAAAGGCTAACATCCCGGGATTTCGTCCGGGAATGGTGCCGGTGGGTTTAGTGAAAAAAATGTACGGAAAAGCCGTTACGGCAGAAGAAATCAATAAACTGGTTTCAGATAGTTTGTACAACTATATTCGCGAAAATAATGTGAATCTGTTGGGTGAACCAATGCCAAACGAAACCGAACAAAAACCAATTGATTTCGATACACAGGAAGATTTTGAATTCGTGTTCGATTTGGGCCTTGCCCCGGAATTTGAAGTTGAACTGACAAAAAAAGATAAAGTAAAATATTATACCATCACGGTAAGCGATGAAATGATTGAAAATCAGTTGAAATCGTACACCGGACGTTATGGAAAATACGTTCAGGAAGAAGTGGTGGAAGAAAAAGATATGATCAAAGGCGAATTGCTCGAAATGGCAAACGGCAAAGTGAATGAATCGGGCATTAAAGTAAAAGATGCTACGCTGACTGCTTCTTACATGAAAGATGACAATCAAAAAGCACTTTTCGTAGGAGCCAAAAAAGGCGATGTTGTTACGTTTAATCCTGCCCTTGCATTCGAAAACGAAACTGAAATCAGCTCGATGTTGAAGATTTCGAAAGATGAAGCCAAAAATATCACCAGCGATTTCCAATTAAAAATTGAAAGTATAACCCGTTACCACGAATCGGCTATCGACCAGGAATTGTTCGATAAAGTTTATGGTGAAGGTATAGTTTCGAGTGAAGCAGAATTCCGTGCCAAAATCAAGGAAAATATTCAGGAAAACCTGGTTTCGGACAGTGAATATAAATTCGGATTGGATGCTCAGGAAATGCTTATTGCAAAATTGAGTGATGTTACTTTCCCGGATGCATTTCTGAAACGATGGGTTCTTTCAAACAACGAAAACCTGACAGAAGAAACGCTTGAAGCAGACTACGATAAAATGATTGCCGACCTTAAATGGCAGTTAATAAAATCGAAACTTCAGAAAACCGCCGAAATTAATGTTCAGGCGCCTGATGTAGAAGAATATGCTAAAAAAGTAGCCAAAGCACAGTTTGCACAATACGGAATGATTGGAATGGAAGATGAAATTCTTGCCAATTATGCTAAGGACATGATGAAAAAGGAAGAAACTTTGAAAAGCATGATCGAACGTGTGACTGAAGAAAAGATATTTGCAGTGGTTAAAGAAGCTGTGAAACTGGATACGAAAGAAATCTCCATCGAAGAGTTCAATAAAATGTTTGAAACAAAGTAAGAAGTTGATAGTAGGTAGTTTATAGTTAGTAGTAAAAAACTTCAATGAATGGCTACTTAATAAACGTTTCTTCAACTCACTTTTCGGAGTGGAATTACAATTTTTTGAAAAAGGCTTTTACCTGCTGAAATTTTAAACAAAATAGTTCTATCTTTGTTTCACTTTTTGGAAAAGGTCGAAGCCTTTTTCGATTTTAAAAACTTTCAAACGTTACAAACTTTCTAACTAAAATGAATATGAACAAGAACGATTTTCGCCTTTATGCTACCAAACACCTTGGTATGAATGGTTTGTCTCTGGATAAATACGCCGACATTACCAGCAATTATATTTCACCTTCCATTTTGGAAGAACGCCAGTTAAACGTTACTCAGATGGATGTTTTCTCGCGTTTGATGATGGATCGTATTATTTTTCTTGGAACGCAGGTTGATGACTATACTGCCAATGTTATTCAGGCTCAATTACTTTATTTGGATTCATCTGATCCTGGTAAAGATATTTCTATTTATCTGAATACACCGGGCGGTTCGGTTTATGCCGGATTGGGAATTTATGACACCATGCGGTTTATCAGTTCCGATGTGGCAACAATTTGTACCGGAATGGCAGCGTCAATGGGTGCTGTATTGATGGTTGCCGGAGCAAAAGGAAAACGTTCGGCATTGAAACATTCGCGTATCATGATTCACCAGCCAATGGGCGGTGCACAAGGTCAGGCTTCGGATATTGAAATTACTGCTCGCGAAATTCAAAAACTCAAAAAGGAATTATATACTATTATTGCCGACCATTCAGGAAATCCATTCGACCGGATTGAAAAAGATTCAGACCGCGATTATTGGATGACTTCGGAAGAAGCCTTGGATTATGGTATGATTGACAAAGTTTTATTCAACGAGAAAAAGAAATAATGGCTAAAAATACCAAGCATTGCAGCTTTTGCGGCAGAACCGAAGCTCAGGTTGATTTTTTCATTCTGGGACAAGATGGTGCGCAAATCTGTAACGAATGTGCCGTGCAAGCGGCAGATATTGTAAAAGAAAATTCAATTAAGAAATCAAACATTCCTAATCTTCAAAAAGATCAACTTCCGAAACCGATAGAAATCAAGGAATACCTTGATCAATACGTTATTGGTCAGGAAGAAGCAAAAAAATACCTGTCTGTAGCGGTTTACAATCACTATAAACGATTAATGCAGGAAAGAACAAGTGATGATATTGAGATTGAAAAGTCGAATATTATTATGGTGGGTTCAACTGGTACCGGAAAAACGTTGTTGGCGAAAACTATTGCTAAAAAGCTTCATGTTCCATTTTGCATTGTAGATGCCACGGTTTTGACTGAAGCCGGTTATGTGGGCGAAGATATCGAAAGTATTCTGACACGTTTGTTGCAAGTGGCAGATTACGATGTGAAAGCTGCTGAACGCGGTATTGTTTTCATTGACGAAATTGATAAAATTGCCCGCAAAAGCGACAATCCAAGCATTACGCGAGATGTAAGCGGTGAAGGAGTTCAACAAGGTTTGTTGAAATTACTGGAAGGTGCTGTGGTAAATGTGCCGCCACAAGGTGGACGCAAGCATCCAGACCAGAAAATGATTGCTGTGAACACGCAAAACATCCTTTTCGTATGCGGAGGAGCTTTTGATGGCATTGAGAAGAAAATTGCATCCCGTCTGAACACGCGTGTGGTTGGTTACACCGCAGCTAAAGAAAATGAAAGCGTTGATAAACACAATTTGCTGCAATATATCGCGCCACAGGATTTGAAATCGTTTGGACTGATTCCCGAGATTATTGGTCGTCTGCCCATTCTCACTTATCTTGAACCGCTTGATCGTAGCGCATTGCGTAGAATTCTTACCGAACCTAAAAATTCAATCATTAAACAATACACCAAGTTGTTCGATATGGATGGTGTTGAGCTCACTTTCGAAGAAAATGTATTGGAATATATTGTTGATAAAGCCATTGAATTTAAATTGGGTGCACGCGGACTTCGATCAATTACAGAAACCATCATGATGGACGAAATGTACGAAATGCCTTCAAAAAATGATAAGAACCTTAAGGTTTCTCTTTTGTACGCTCAAAGTAAGATAGAACGGGCAAATATCAACAGGTTAAAAACCGCATGAAATATTAAGCTTAATAGTCAGTAAAACAACACAATAAATATTTTAATCAGGATGTTGATCAATTAAATTGGTTAATATCCTGTTTTTTTTTTCAAAAGATGTTGTATATTTCAAATCTGTTTATATTTTTGTTTCACAAATGC
>CAIYTJ010000133.1 GCA_903929065.1 uncultured Bacteroidales bacterium
AAAAATTATTTAATAGAGAATTTGATAAGGAAGAATATTGATGATGAAATGCTTTTTCAATATGAATTAAAAAATGGAATAAAAATATCACAATTATTTGAACATGGCAATCAATCTGGTTTTGACAAAAAAGACTCTCTTTATTTATTATCTCAGAACAAAAATCCAGAATATTTATCAATCAATGATTCGATATTGGCAAAATTTGAACATTCCACATTAGAATCAATTCGAAAAAGAATACATAATAAAGATTATATTCAATACTATCAATTTACAATTCCAATAATATCGAAAGATAAGACAAAAGCATATTTTGAAGTTAACTACTATTGTGGTCCTTTATGTGGAGTTGGCAATGCATTCTATCTTCAAAAAGTAAACAACAAATGGAGAGTTATAAGTAAACTAACAAAATGGATAAGTTAAAAACACCTTACTTCAATTTTTCCGCATATACCAACTGATAACCCGGCAAAATATCCGGATGCAGAATAGCAATCACGTCCGAAAGCAATAAATCGGGCCGTGCCACGGCACTTTCCCAGAAATCGTTGGCCGTGGAAGCTAATTTGCGCTTATTGAAATTATAGACCTGTTTCAGCTTCACAGGGCGGAAATAAGCATGTTTTGCATCGGCTTTCACCAACTCGTCAAGCGATTGGAAGTTGCAGTTCATCCACACGTCGGTTTCGGAAAAATTTTTCAGCACCGTTTCCACGTTCAGCGGCAGACTCCCTGCCGTGGTATCGTTGGCATAAAAATAGTTGGAACCTGCGTCGGCAAATAGCTTACCCATATAATTTCGACCCGATGGCATGTACCACGTCCCACGGAAATTGGAACCGGCCATGATGTTCGGTTTGTTTTTTACAGCAGCCGCTTTGGCTTTTATTTCGTTGTAACGCTTATCCACACTTGTGAAAATGCTGTCGGCCAGTTTTTCTTTATCGTAAAATGCGGCTACAAACTTTATCCATTCGGCCCGTGCCAGCAGCGAAGTTTCCATCCATTCGTTATTGAAAATCACCGGTATTTCAGCTTGCGAAACACGTTTTGCATAGGGATCATTTTGGTTATAACCGCTCATCATCACCGCACCAGGTTTCAGCTGCAGCGTTTTTTCCACGTTGATATTAAACGCGTTGCCCAGGTCGGCAATAGCTCCTGATTTTAATCGTTTGTTTATTTCGGCGTTGTAAATAATCTCCGGCGAACAGACGGCATTGACCGTTTGCAATTCACCCAGCAGACTCAGAAATTCGAAATGCGTCACCGAAGTAGCAGCCAGGGTTTTCAATGGAATATGTACCTTAGTGCCATTGGATGGCGTTTTGGTGTTGGCATCATTCACCAGAAAATAGCGCGCATAAACCGACCCTTTCACCCACGGGCTAAAAACGATGACTTCTTTATAACCGGCAAAATACTTAATGTCAAAACCCTGCGCATAACTCAGTTTCAGCGAATCAGAAACATCTTGATTGTTAGACTGAGCACTTTTATTGGTACACGAAAATACAAGACAGCAAGTAATGATTAGGATAAAAAGATGTTTCATTTTTCGATTTTAAACGCAGAGAACCGCAGAGGTTTGACTCCGCGGTTCTCTTTTATTTTTTTTGCGAACTCTGCGGTATATTTTCCGCAAAGATACAAGTAAATGGTAAATGGTAAATGATTAAATGGTAAATTCTTTTCAATGTCCTTTCGGAACTGCAGTCACCGCACCCGACGATTCCGGTTCTTTTACAAACATCCAGAAAACAACCGATGTGGTCACCAGCAATCCGCAGAAAATATACAGCAGCTGGTGGTTTCCGGTGGCTTTGATTACATTTGCCACACCGTTACTCATCATTTGCGGAAGAACCACCGCCAGATTGAATACACCCATGTACAAGCCCATTTTAGCTGGATTCACCCGTTCGCTCATAATGGCAAAAACGATGGAAATCACTGCCGACCAACCGATTCCGACCAGGAACATGCCGATGTAAAAATCAATTTCCACGCGACTGAAATAGGCGATATAAAAGTAACCGATTGCCGAAAATGCCAGTGCGCAGATATAGGTTTTCACACGCCCGATCCGTTTGGCAATGGATTGAAGAATCAACGGGAAAATGGCCCCAATAAAATTCAGGATAAAGAACCCCAACGAAACAATATTTCCAACAGTTGCACCCGTATTTTGAGTTGTACCGGTCAGTTTTTCGGCAAACCAGTTGGCGGTAATATTAGTATGAATATGCGGTAAGATTTGATTTTCAATAAAGAAACCGGACAAAATAAACATACTTTGGAAAGCGACCCAAGTAAACGAATGCGCCAGCATAATCTTCTGGAATTCATTCCGGTTCGATGCTTTTTTCAATCCCTGAATGATAATGATAATGCCGATAATAACCGAATAAGCCAACGCTGCAATCAAAACCGGATTGTGCCACGCAGCTAATGCCAAAGGGAAGAAATGAAAAAATAAACTGAAGAAACCAAATACCAGAAAGCCGTAAAGTGGGAAAATTTCTTTGAAAATCTGTGCCACACCGAATTTTGCTTGCTCCTCAGCCTTTGCCTCATCCTGTTCCTTCTTTTCCTGAATAAATAAAACAGGGAAAACAGCAGTCAGAAAAACAATGCCAGCAGCAATATAAAGCAAGGTTTCATTTCCGAAAACCATGGAAAGAAAATACGCAAACACACCGAAAAATCCCGACATAATCTGCATCCATACGTAACCGGACGTGCGCACTTTACCTTCAGGAGTCAGGTCGGCAATAATGGAACGGGCGGGATTAAACGTTACGTTGATGGACAAATCCAGAAACAACGCGATAACCGAAGCAATGAGAATAATATCGGAAATGCCGGTAATATGGGAAATTCCGCGAATGTGCGGCAGCGTAAGGAAGGCAATGGTGCTGACCAGTCCGCCGATAATGATAAACGGACGGCGGCGGCCTCCCATAAACCACACATTATCGCTCAACAATCCGACGATAACCTGTCCGAAAATTCCTGCAATCGGTCCGGCAAGCCAAACGAAAGCCACATCGTGAATGTCGAGATGATATTTATTGGAAAGAATCCAGCTCAGCGCTGCAATTTGTGTAGATAGCGCAAACCCAACCGCTGTGGCAGGCAATCCAAGCAATGCCAGAAACGGATTGCTCATTTTCTTTTGAATGTTCAACATGATATCAGATTTATGGATTAAAAAAATTGCATTTCGCTAACGGAATGCAATTATATTAATTTTTAGCGAGAAAATGACCTTTTGCAAAAATGGATTGCAAATATCGTCCCGCAAACGTTTACTAAAAGAAATGGATTAGTTGAAATTCCGGATTAATAAGTAAATCCCAACTTCGTCAATCCTGCCTGAACCTGTGTGTTTTGCATAAACAAATTCCACAATAATCCCGTGCGGTAATTTTCAATCATGGCAACAATCGGTCCCTGATCAATAGCCAGATATGACGTTGCAAACCAATGTGTATTCAGGTTGAACGCATCTTTAAACCCGTAATCGCCCCACATTTTATCACCAAGAGTGTAATAAAAGAAATGCAAAGCCTGCATACTTTCGACCGGAGTGTAGGGAAACGAAGAAAGTGCAGCCGTTGGTGCAATTACTCCCACGTCATTGGTAGGCGAAGAAGCAGTATAGCTGTTTTGAATATCACTGGCAGTCAAACCCCAGCAATTGGCGCCATAACCGTAGTTTTTATGGGGATTTGCCACGCAATAATTATAATTTATTTTGGCATGTGCTGTGTTTTGTGTCCAGTAATTAGCATATTGATCTATCAAATGAGTTGGATTCAGTCCCAAAAATGAATAATGCGCAAAGAATAACGGTCCGCCGTAATCGGAACCTAATGGAAGAGTTATACCATAAAATTGTTTTCCGTTTTTAATGGCACCATTCATAGCCCAGCCGTTGTCGTACACCGATTTGGTAATCGGATGAGTTGGCGATGATGCAGCGAGAACATAAATTATCAACGCTTCGTCCCAACCACCAATCTGCATATTGATGGCCCAACCGTAATTTGGCGACCAATGCCAGAAGAGTTTTTGCTGCCCGCCTTGCTGAAACCACGTCCATTCCACATTTTCCCAAAGGGTTTCGATTTTGGTGCACATAGCTTGTTCGGCTGCATTACCGTTTTTAAAATACGATTGAACAGTCAATAAGCCTTCCATAAAAAAAGCAGTTTCAACCAAATCGGCACCATTATCCTGGGTTCCAAAAGGAATCACTTTTCCCGTCGATCCGTTCATCCAATGCGGAAATGCACCGTGGAACTTATCGGTAGTGGATAAACTCAAAAAGTTTAAAATTTTATTCATTTGGTCAAGCCCCTGTGCCCGTGTGATAAAACCACGCTGAATGGCAACCGGAATGCCCATAATACCAAATCCAGAACCGCCAAAAGTAACCGTTTCGCCGGAACCAAGCCGCTCACGTGCCAAACCGGAAACCGGATGAGCATAATCCCAAAAGTATTTGAAAGTCTGTTTTTGAACCAATGTAAGCAAACTGTCGTCGGAAATAACCGGAAACTTTGGTGTCGGGTCCATTTTCGTTACAAAAATATACTGGTATGGATCAATGATTTTTACGCCTAATACTTCTGAATTTGCAATATTCAGCGTGTATGAAGTGTAATAGTTAAGCGTTTTTTTTATTCGGAATGAAAGAATATTCTTATCGGTTTCATGAAGTAATGTAAAGCTGGTGTCAACACCGTTGCTGATATAAATTTTGTTTGGATCAATTTTGGAACGATCAATATTGGAAGAAAAAGTAACACGAATCACCACAGAATCAATTGGTAACATAAATGCACTTCCGCCGCTAGCCAATTGAATTCCATTAATGGTTACAGATTGAACATAGGTATTTACCGGAACTGGCGTTGGAACTGTAGTGTTGCAGGAATAAAGCAATACCATTCCTAAAATAAGAATACTGATTCGTGTTTTCATTATAACTGATTTAAAAAATACAGGGAGGATGTATTTACAACCTCCCTGCAAGATTAAAAATTAAACTGAGATTAATTCAATTGAGTAACTTCAGCTGCGTACAATGCCTGTGCTTCAGCTGCTGTCAGAGCTCTGTCATAAATACGAAGTTCGTCCATAGAACCGTTAAACCAACCCATCCATGCATCGGTAGCAGCCGGAGTTTGAATAATTTTCGTTGCCCATCCGCCACCAAGAATCAATTTGCTTGGTTTATTGAATACCATATTGCCAAATGGAGGTTGAACTCCTGTAGCTGGTTTGGCATCCGCATAACGATTGGTTGTTCCAGCAGGAAATGGTACTTTAGCGCCATTTACAAACACATTGAAAGTAGAAGTAACATTATCATATTCGTAAATGATGTGTGTCCATTTAGCAGCTTTGATTGCAGGTGTTGGAAAATTAATAAATTGATTTTGCCATACCGCTGTCTGACTGTGGAAAACTGCTTTCAAGTTTAATGAATCAACCGGTGCAGCTGCTGTTCCCATTCTATCCTGACTCAATGAAAGGTTACCCCAGAATAAATCGTCATCGTTTGTAATTTGTAAAATCATTGGAACTGCCGCTGTTTCATTTGGAATCTGAGGTTCGTTCAACCACATAGCCACAGTGAATGCCTGTAATGTACGAAGTTTGCTGGTTGTAGGAAGATTATACAAGAAATAACCTACATTATTACCCTGAAAACCTGCTTTTCTGCGTGCAGTAGCATAAGTAACATTACCACTTGTAGCAGGAGTCATTCCTGTTATCGAATCATTTCCATTTCCATTGAAAGGAAAATAAGCAACTAAATCTGCAGTAGCAATAGTAGACGGATCTGTTTTGCCTGCATTTGGATCTGGAGTTGTAGTACATGAACTAAATGACATACCTAAAAATAGGCATAGAACTGCGATCCCACTGAATAAATTAATTTTTTTCATACTGATTGTTTTTTTTAATTTGACTTAATTTAAAATTGTTGTTTTTGATAATTTAAAAATTTGATTTGTGTTTAACTGTATTTTATAATTGTTTTTAATCGTTTAATAACCTGTATTTTGAACTAAATTTGTGTTCAGTTGTATCTGTGAATTTGGTATCGGGAAAACTTCGTTTTTGTTTGCTTTAAATCCATTTCCCGCTAAAACAGTGGCAGCCTGACCGGTACGAACTAAATCAAAGAAACGATCTTCTTCTAATGCAAATTCAGCTCTACGTTCGTCCCAAATATTTTGTAACGTAAGCGAATTTAAATCAGTCAGTTTTACTCTCTCACGTACTTTATTAACTGCTGAAAGGGCTGTAAATCCGCTCGTATTACCTTTTAGTGAGCCACGCACCTTTGCTTCGGCAAACATTAACAGCACGTCAGAATATCTGATTATGTGAACATCCTGATCAAAACCGTATCCATTATAACTCCATGTATTAAAAGCTGATGGAGTATAAACTTTTCCGTTATAAACCGGATTGGAACAAATTGTTTTGATACTGTCACCTTCAGGCGTTTTCGTTCCACGATATAAAAATGTAGCAGCTGCACGAACTGTTTCGCCACGTGTTGTAAAGAAATTAAGCAGGTTGTTGCTTGGAGTACAAAATCCCCATCCCTGCATATTTCCAGGCGAATTTCCACGTGGACCCTGAACGTAAGCATAAGTCAGATAAGTCTGGTCGCCGTTCGATTTTCCCAGTGATGAACTTTCAATTTCAAATAATGATTCTTTGCTGTTTTTGTTATCAATAGAAAATTCCGAACGAAAATCTGGCAATAAATCATACTTGCCTGAAGCCATAATGCGGTCGGTAAGTGAAGCCACCGAATCCCAGTTTGCTACCGGATTGGCAAATGAAGCATGATACATATGTACTTTTGCCTTTATCGCCATGGCGGTATATTTGGTAATGCGTCCTGCCCATTGTGAAGAATAGCTGGCGGGTAAAACATTAATTGCTTCCAGCAAATCTTTTTCAGCAAAACGGTAAATAGAGTCGGTTGATTCCTGTGTTTTTGCGGCTAATTGATCCGAAGTCAGAATTTTATCAATAACCGGAACTTTACCAAAAAGTCTTGCCAAATTGAAATAAGCATAGGCACGAATTACTTTTGCTTCACCGGTACATTGTCGAGTATAAGCTTTGTCATTAGCATTAAGCAAAGCACTTTCAAACTTAGGCATTTGATAAATAGCATTATTCGCACTACTAACAATATCAAAATTTCCAACCCATAAATCATTTATTAACCCGTTAATTGAAGTAAAAGTAAATAAATCCATTTCGTTCATAGGCGGATTATCACCGGGAGTACTGCCTTTATCGGCATTATCCGAAGTAATTTCGAAAGCTCCGATATATTGAAAACCATGCACATTATCATTTCGCATGGAAGCGTATGCAGCACTTATAGGCAGAAATATGTTTTCGGCTTTGGTGTAATCCATTCCTGTTGAAGGAACTGTTGCTTCCGGTCGGATATTAAGGAAATCCTGACAACCGGTCAATATTGTAAAGCTCAAAACGGCTAAAATTATTTTCGTTTTCATATTATATTTCAGATTATAAGTTAATTTTTAGACCGATTGTATAAACTGCCTGCATGGGATAAACATTCGTATCAACACCATTGCTGATAGGTGTTCCACTTACTTCGGGTGAAAATCCGTTATAGGTGAAATAGGTGAATGGCCGTTGGGCAGAAAGGTAAACCCGCAGATTTTTCATTCCTATCAATTTATCAAAAGTGTAACCAACCTGAATGTTCTGAATCCTGACGTAAGAGCCATCTTCAACAAAAAATGAAAGTGAATTTGCAATATCACCACTGTTATAAGCATCGGCTGAAGGGTAAGTCTGCGAATGATTAGCAGCCGTCCACACATTTTTAACAAAATTCAAATCGAAGTTTCCATCAGCAAAAACGTTTCGGTTCATTCGTTTGGCATTCAGAATTTTATTACCAAATTGTCCCTGAAGGGTTACACTCACATCCAACTTTTTATAATTCAAACTGAAATCAATGCCCGATGTCAACCACGGAATAGCACTTCCTAAAAAGATTTTGTCAGCTTCAGTAATTACTTTATCGCCGTTTTGGTCTTTGAATTTAAAATAACCGGCACTCCGGTATCCGGCAAAACTAACAGGATCGCTCAACGCCTGACCTTCTGTATTATAAACACCTACAATCTGATAACCCCAAAAACCACCTATCGGGTAACCAACTTTAGTTTGTGTGGCATAAGTACCACCAATCTGTGCACCCGGTATCGGAGTGTTTCGTCCATTCAGTGACAATACTTTGTTTTCAATAGTTGTTGCATTGAATCCGATATGATATGAGAAATCTTTATCAATTTTTTCATCCCAGTTTAAATTCAGTTCAGCACCCTGATTTTGAACTGTTCCATTGTTAGACAATAAATTTGCTACGCCGCCGCCTGTTGCAATTGGTGCTTCGAAAACGACATTATTGGTAGTGCGGTTATAATAATCGAGCGAACCGCTTAATTTCTGGCCAACCAGACTGAAGTCGAAACCAAGGTCAAATTCATTCACAACTTCCCATTTAAGATAGTTCTGAACCACTGTTTGAGATCCAACACCCGGTACAAGTATGTTTCCAAATATGGCTGAACTGGCAGTCCCTGTTGTTCCTAATATTACTGCCGAATTTGCCGGAACATTATCATTACCCAGCATTCCGTAACTGGCCCGCGCTTTCAAATACTGGAAAAATGACTGGTTTTTCATAAAATCTTCACCAGTTAGTATCCAACCGAGTCCAAGTGATGGAAAATAGCCCCATTTGTCCTGATATTTGGAACTTCCATCAGCACGGAATGTCAATGTTGCCAAATATTTATCAGCATAATTGTAAGTTCCACGCGTGAAGAAAGAAACACCGTTGTAAGTATATCCACCGTCTGTTGTTGACTGATTACTTGAAGAACCGTTTACAAGGTAAATGGATTGAGCATCAAAACCGGGTACATTAATTGCGCTTCCGGTCAACCAGGATTGTTTTTCAATTCTGGTAGACTGTCCAAGTAAAACACTGAAACTGTTTTGTCCTACTTTATTAGTATAAGTCAACAGATTATCAATTATTTGTTTGGTAGTCAGATTAAAAGTTTTTGTCAGACTGGAACTTGTAACGCCCTGCGAACCTCCGACATTATATTGGGGTGTGTAATTTTGTTTTTTAAAGAAAACATAATCCAAATTATATGAGGTTTTGAATTTAAGTTTTGAACCAAGTGCAAATTCAGCAAAAGCCGAAAAGATCATGTTCAATCCGTCTTCTTTTTGATTATTGTAATAAGCCGTTGCTACCGGATTTCCGTATTGGTTCCCAAAACCATATTGTTGTGGTGAACCGAACAAAACGGGATAAGCTCCGGTATTGGTGTTGTCATATGGCTTATAAACCGGTGGATTTACGAAAGCCTGAAAAAATGCATTATTATCTGGACTATTCTTGGTGTAATTGGAAACCACCGTATTAAATCCCATGTTAAGCCAACTGGTTACCTTCTGGTCCAACCGTGCACGGAAATTATACCGCTGATAGTCATTTACAGCATTCATTATTCCTTCCTGATAGAAGTAATTACCACCAAATGAATAATTTGTTTTTTCAGTTCCACCCGAAATATCAATGGTGTGACTGTGAATCAACGCATTTCTAACTAACTGGCTGTACCAATCTGTTGAAGTCGGATAACTGGCTGCTACTTTCGGAACATATCCTATTGTATTGACATTGGCAGCATTCAATGTTTGTACATACTGATCTTTATTGGCCAGTTTCATAACATTTACGGGTATCTGATAACCGGCATAACCATCATAACTGACATTGACCTGATCCATTTTACCTTTTTTAGTTGTAACCAACACAACTCCATTGGCAGCACGAACTCCATAAATAGCTGCTGCAGAAGCATCTTTCAGAACAGTAAGGTCTTCAATATCACTGCTGCTAAGAAAATCGATATTATCTACGAAAACGTTATCAACCACATAGAGTGGATTACCGTAATTGCCGATAGAACCCAAACCACGGATTTTTACATCTGGTCCCTGTCCGGGGACACCACTGTTTACCACCTGAACACCAGCCATATGTCCCTGTAATGCTGACATTGGATTTGAAGTAATTTGCTTGTTCAGATCACTTCCTTTCACCGTAGAAATTGGTGCAGTCATATCTTTCACTTTCTGAGTACCATAACCAACAACTACCACTTCTTCCAGATTTTGAGTGTTTGAAACCATCAAAATCTTTATTTGATTGTTGTTTTTAATTACAGTTTCCTGACTTACATAACCAATATATGAAATAGATAAAGTTGTTTCTTTGGGAATTACAAGTGTAAATTTCCCATCTAAATCTGTTACTGTTCCGTTATTGGTTCCTTTTTGAATAACTGTTGCACCAATTAATGGTTCTCCTGACTTAAAATCAACTACTACTCCGCTAATATTGAAATTCTGTGCGAAAAGCGATGTTGCTGATAAAAGTAAAATCATTAAGATTAAAATTATCCCTTTTTTCATGTTCTATTAAATTTTTACAGGTTAGATTATTTGACTGTTTTAAATCCTAATTTATTTAATCCGTTCTGAATCTCACTATTGCTCATGAATAATTTCCAAAGTAATCCGCTTCTATAATTTTCAATCATAACCGCTATAGGTCCCTGATCGATGGCAAGATAAGTGTGAACAACCTGTTGACCTTCAGTTAAATCCATATTGAATGCATCATAAAAACCAAATTTTCCGAACACAATATTTCCATTATCGTAATAAAAATGTTTCAATGCCTTCAGCGATTCTGATGGAGTATAAACTATTGAAGAAAGTGCTGCGGTGGGTGAAATGGTTCCGTTTTCAGAGTCGGTACCTAAATCATGCGTCGTATAACCATCTATTGGATCGTCGGAGGCAGTGAATCCCCAACAATTTTCTCCATATTCTTTGTGTTTTTTAGGATTTTCTTTCGCATAAGCTAACTGGATTAATGCATGAGCCCGGTTCCGATCAAAATAATTGGTGTATTTGTCGGATAGACCATTCGGGTTCAATCCTAAAAAAGAATAATGTGTAAAAAACAGAGGACCGCCGTACTCCATTCCCAAATCAAGCTTGATTCCATAATATTTCTTTCCGTTCAGGAAATAGCTTGAGTTAGTATAACAATTCTGATATACAGAAGGTTCGATTGGAAAGGTTGGCGATGATGCTGCAAGTACATATGTTATCAATGTTTCATCAAATCCGGTAATTCGATGGTTAATTTTAAAACCAAATTCCTTTGACCAGTGCCAGTATAGTGAGTTTTTAGTGCCCTGAGTATACCAGTTCCATTCAATTCCCTCCCAAAGTCTTGTAATACGGTTTACCAATGCTTTTTCGTCATCATTTCCTTTTCGAAAATATTCACGGGCTGTCAACAAACCTTCAGTCATAAAAGCAGTTTCCACTAAATCACCACCATTATCATATTGACTGAAGTTCTTTAATTTACCGGTGTTTCCATCATACCAATGTCCCCAGGCACCATGAAAACGTTCGGCTTTTTCCAGAAAAGTGACGATTTTCTCAATGGTTTTATATGCTTCGGACCGACTGAAATAATTTCTTTCAGCTCCTGCAATAAGTGCCATTATTCCGAAACCACTTCCACCAATAGTAACGATTTCACCGTTATCATCATTGCTGCGTTCCAATGCCATTCCGCTGTATCGCTGAGAATTATCGTAAAAATAACGGGTTGTATATCGTTGCGTCATATCCAGTAAGTCTTCATCACTAGCCGGACGAACTTTGACTAAAACTTCAAATTTTGATGCATCTTTATTAGTGACATCCAATCCTTTCGGCAAAATCCGGTAAATAAAAGTTTGTTCATTCTGAACCTGTTTTCCGAAGAAATCCAGGTAAATATTAGTATTTGATTCGCCTGCTTTTACAAAGTCTTTAGCCCCATTTTCAGAACGATAAATTTCATATATAAATCCCACCCGGTTTTCCCAGGTTAGCTCAGCATGAGCAGAATAGCCAATTCCATGTATTTTATTTGGCACAACATAATTCAACTTTTCAGCCATACAATTGCTGAAAGTCAGAATTAAAAAACTGAATATAATTAATTTTCTAGCCATTTTAGTTTAATTTAAAATTCGTTTCTTTTACATCTCTCGAATTTCCACCTATAAACAATTTAAAATCTCCCGGTTCAGTACCATAAGTCATATCAAGTCGGTGAAAAGCCAGCATATCAGGTTTAATAGTGAAAGTGACCACTTTACTTTCGCCCACTTTTAATGCAATTTTTTCAAAACCCTTCAACTCTTTTACCGGTCGTGTTACACTTCCAACCAAGTCCCGAATGTAACATTGTACAACTTCTTCTCCATCTGCAGTTCCTGTATTTGTTATATTTACAGAAGCAGTCAGTTCGCCTTTATCTGTAAGGGTATTGGTAGAAAGTTTAATATCGGAATAAACAAAAGTGGTGTAACTCAGTCCAAATCCAAATGGGAAAAGTGGATCGTTGGGACAATCAATATACCTTGATTTGTACTTTGGATCTTTTAAATACAAAGGTCTGCCTGTGTTTTTTTCTGCATAATAAATCGGAACTTGTCCCAAATTACGTGGAAAAGTCATGGTTAGTTTTCCTGAAGGGTTGTATTCCCCGAAAAGTACATGTGTAATTGCTTTTCCGCCCATTGTGCCTGAGAACCATGTTTCCAGCATGGCATCTGCCAATTCGTTTTCAGTTGATAAATCTAATGGTCGACCATTCATTAAAACTACCACGATTGGTTTATTCAGAGTTTTTAGTTTTTGCAACAATTCGGTTTGAACACCCGGAATATTTATACTGGTCCTGCTTGTGGCTTCACCACTTATATCCCAGCTTTCGCCAATTACCAATACAATTTTTGATGCATGTTGTGCAGCTGCCATGGCAGCCGGAAATCCACTTCTGTCAGTTCCTGAAGTTTTACAACCCTCGGCATAAATTACATTTTGTTCTCCGTTATAGGATTTAATTTCATCCAACGTTGATTTCACAAAATTCCAGTCTCCTGCTGCCTTCCACGAACCAAGTAAATCGCGGGTAGAAGCAGCCAGTTGGCCAATAACTGCAATTTTTTCTCCTTTTTTCAGTGGTAAAACTCCGTTATTGTTTTTCAACAGAACCATCGATCTTTTCGCAACATCAAAAGCAGCTTCCAAATGAGCCGGTGAATATATTTCACGTTTTTCGCGTGCCTCGTTACAATAACGGTATGGATCATCAAACAGTCCGAGCATAAATTTTACGGTTAGAATCCTTCGAACAGCATCGTTTATTAATTTGATTGGAACTTCACCATTTTCTACTTGTTTTTTCAGGTATTTGAAATAAACTTCACCCTGCAAATCCATATCCACTCCAGCTTTGACAGCTAATAATCCTGCTTCAGCCTCATTGGCAACTATGCCATGGTTAACCATTTCATTAATTGAAGTATAATCAGTCACAACAAAGCCTTTAAAACCAAGTTGATTTCGTAATAGATCAGTCAAAAGGTATTTATTACCGCTGGCAGGAACACCATCCAATTCATTGAATGATGTCATGACACTCATTGCCCCGGCATCAACGGCAGCTTTATATGGCGGCAAATAAGTATCCAGAAATACACGTTGTGACATATCTACTGTATTATAATCGCGACCTGCAAGCGGAGCTCCATAAGCAGCAAAATGTTTTACACATGCTAAAATTGTAAGTGTATCCGCCAGATTATTACCCTGAAATCCATGAACGCGGGCTGCTGCTATTTTAGATCCAAGAAAAGGATCTTCTCCGGCACCTTCCGAAATCCGTCCCCAACGTGGTTCGTATGATATATCGCACATGGGAGCAAATGTCCAGTTTATGCCTGAAGCTGCAGCTTCGGCAGCAGAAACACGTGCTGATTTTTCAATGGCTTTCAAATCCCAGGAAGTCGATTCACCCAATGAAATAGGAAAAATTGTTTTATGTCCGTGTATCACATCATAACCGAAAAGCAACGGAATCTTCATTCTGGATTCTTCTACTGCAATTTTTTGGAGCTTTCTGGTATAGGCCACTGTGTGAGCATTAAATATATTTCCACAATTTCCTTTACGAATATCATCTATATATCCTTTTTTAAGCGATGGTCCGGTTACATCCCAATCACTTGAATATAAAACCATTTGACCGATTTTTTCATCAAGTGTCAT
>CAIYTJ010000134.1 GCA_903929065.1 uncultured Bacteroidales bacterium
CAAGTTGCTATTTTGGAAAGCTGTGTGCCTTGCTGGACACCTCAAGCCTTTCTGTTTCATTGAGTATATTGAAAATATCGGATCATCAGTGCTAACCACTTACCTTTACGTTTGATTAATCTTTATAGGCGATGAGAATAGTTGGGCAACAATTAATTGAGGTCATTAAAGAAAAGGAACTTCAAAAAATATCTACTGATGTTATCGATAGCATTATCGACTCGAAGTTGCCTGAAGGAATCCTCAAGGATGTACCGTTTCTATCAACAATTTTTGGAACTTACAATGCAGTTACAAGCATTCAAGACAAACTTTTCCTAAAAAAAATGTTGACTTTCCTACACGAGTTGAAGTCGGTTCCACAAGACAGGAGAATTGAACAAATAATCAAGATAGAAGACGACACTAAATACAAAACAAAGGTGGGTGAAAAGCTCCTTTATATTATTAGTAAATGTGATGATCTTGATAAATCCAGCATGGTGGGAAGTCTCTTTAAATGTTACTTGGAGAGCAAAATTTCTTACGATGAGTTTCTTGCATGCGTAAGTTGCGTAGATAGGACGCCGCTGCCAGATCTAATAAATTTCATTCAGGGTGATTGGGACGAAATAGACATTGAAGACGGCGGCTCGGAACTTGTTTCTTATGGACTAATGGAGATCAGGATTACTAAGCCTACATTGAAAATTGAACACGATTCAAATGTCGACTGGGGAGACCATTACGCACCCTCTGACGAAGAAGTATTAGAAAGTAAAATTAAGCTTGCTGGATTCAATGCTACTTGTCACGTAACGTCAAATGGGATGCATTTGCGACACTATCTTAGATAAGATAACAAGTTGCTTTCGTCTGCCTCTTCGTTTTGACCTGATAAAAAATTGAAAATGACTGAACCTTCCTACTACTACATTGTCAATGAGATATTGCTCAACTGGAATATCGAAAAATTGGTGTCATCAACTGAATTTCGAGCGCCAGAAGAATCCTTATCGGAATGCAAAAAGAATGCCGGGCAGTTTTATGATAACAAAAAGAATCGGGTTGAATATTGGATGATGCTCGGTACCTATGAGATCGCAACTTATCAAAAATTTGAACTGAACATTACTCTTGTTGAAATAAAAGAGGGGGTTAAAACGGAATACATCGTCAAAAGCATCAACAAGAATATCCTTCCTGGCAATCTATCCTATGAACAGAGAGTATTGTCCCAATACCCTGCGAATGTTGACAGCTGGTATCGGCTGAACTCCTGTGAGGAAGATCAGAAAACGATTGACCAGAATGTAACTGTTCGCATTGAAAAGAAGCGGTTGGAAAAAACTTTGGGAAGAGGAAGATTTTCTTGGTTTAAGAAATTATTCCAACTTAGCTTCTTAACGTGTATTGTCTTTGTTGTTAATGCACAAAATAAAAATATTGACTTATTTACAAAGCTTATGGGTGTGTCTTCAAAATCACAATCATATGCGAAATTTATTAGTTCAATTAATGAGAAACCTAATGTAAAGTATTATCCCAAAGAATATAAAAACCAAGATTGGACTTATGTGTCTTTTTATGGTAAAGGATTCGAAATAATGATAGTCGATAGTAGGGTTCATCAGATCTTCTTCCATAATAAAAAAAATTCCAAATTCACTACCTTTTCCCAACCACTTCCCTATGGATTGTTTTGGTTTATGAAAAAAGATGAAGTTCATGCACGATTAGGTTCTCCAACCTGCATTGGTGGCGGTGGCGAATTCTTAGGAGAAAAAGTACTTTTTTGGGATAAATATGGTTATTCAAAGTATTCCTTAAATGTGATCTATAATGATAATGATGAAGTATATGAAATCTGCTTAACAGAAATAAATTGTACGAAAAAACAATAGAAGCTGATTGGACTTATATATCAGTATTAATTTGTCTTAAAAATTAACTTCAATTAGATTTTGCATCCCTGTTAATTCTATTTGTTTTGCCTCATTGGCATAAGAGACTACAATGGTTTTACCAGAGTAAATACTTTTATCAAGATCAATGGGAGTAAAGCCAATTCTCTGGAATGAAGTTGACAAAATTGGCACTGAACCAACATTTGATATTATTCTTATTTTACCATTCGGAATTTCATAATTATTTGAGCGAAACTCTTCTGAATTACTATTAAGTTCATCCGAATATTCCGTTGCATTCGATATTTCGAATAGTTTTGGTGCTGATACCTTTGATATATCATTTGAACAAAAGTATTTAAGTTTCTCTAAATAAAAGTTCAGTGAAGGTTCATTACGTTCTTGAATCCTACGAAATAATCGAGATTCGTTAGGGTTCAAAAAGTCTTGATTAGTAAACAAGAAATTATCAAGTGTATTAAATCCTCTTTCTCTGTGCATCACTTCGTTCCAAAGGGATTTATCATACTTTAGGGCTTCGAGTGCGGTTACTATTACCCATACTGAAAACCTATCCATTTTACTATTATAATCAGAAGATGTCCTTCTGGGGTGTTGAAATTCACTACGTCCCTGTTCCAGTGATTTATTATAAGGTAGTCCATCCACATACATGCCGTCATAGTCAATCAATTTAACATCGAAATCATCAGGCGGACCAGAAATAATAATATTACCACATTGTAAATCGCCATGCCCAATATTATGATGCTCCAAGTCTTGAGAAATAGCTACTAACTTTTGTTGAATTTGGGACAGTAGATCATTGTTATTGATATTATTTTTAACAAACTTATCAATCAGCAAACCGTCAACCCAATCCATTTTTAAAATTGGGAGCCATTTACCCTTAAAAGATATTTCATCTTCGATTAATTCGCAATTAGTTATCCAGCTTGAATGTATATTTTTAAGATAATTACAGATAATTCTGTAACGTTCTATAGTTTCGTCCTCTATACTTAGAAAACATCGGATTGCATAATAATTGCCATTTAACCCACCTTTAAATACCGCCGCAAAAGCTCCTGATCCAAATACAAATATCTTTATCGGGTAACTTTTTGAAGCGATAAATTCTATTCCAAATAGAGAATCAAATGCGGCACCACCTTTTTGAATTATAAGCTGGTTATATTCTCCAATAGTCGGGAATTTAGTCATGGTTATGTTTTGAATTTCCACCATTATTATTTTGATATTTTTGCCACATTCTCTCTGAATTTTTGCCCCAAATACCATTAATCGGCGTTTCATAACCCGCTTTCCTTAATTCTTTTTGTCTTGATTGGGCTTCCTTTTTTGATAGAGTAGGAACAGCAATAGTGGGCTCTCCTTTTTTAGTTGTGTCTATCGATACCGGTTTGTTGAAATTCTCCAGCTTTTGTTCCAATGAATTTATTTTTGTAACTATTTTTTCAATAGAATTCTCAGAATTAACGTCTGCACTTTTAGGTTCTGATCCCTTTTTTGTTCCGCTAAAATGATAAATAGCAAATAGGTTTAATAGTAACAAACTAATCGCAACGAATATGAGCAATTCGTTTTGTTTTTGTTTTTTTTTAACTTGCTCAAAATCGTTTTTGACACCATTAAACTGGCTTCTTATTTCTTGCATTTGCATATCAGTAAAATTTAAAATCGTATCTTTTAAAAGTGAATTAGGTATAAATTCTGGTTCTTTTTCCTTTGGGAAATAAAAATCAATTGGTGGAAATATTTTATTGACAATATCATCATTGTTAACTTCAATGATTATTGCTGAAATATCATCTTCCTCTAATTCCTTGCTTCCCCAATATTTTAAACAAAATTTATGTAGAGATTCAAAATTGCTGATTGCAATAACTTCCGAGAGAGTAGTGATATTCTTAAGAATGAACCTGCTAAGGGCATCAGTTGCAATAATAATCTTATCTCCTAATTCATAATCAATTATTTTTTGTGTAAAAAATGTTTCATCAATTTTATCATCTAATAATTGTTCTGTATTAAGAAAGGAATTGTTATTATCCAGGGAATCTATATTCGTAAAAGGAAAAGGAGTTACATCATTATTTTTTTTCAGGAGAAATAAATTTGAATCACCACTTGTAATAATGTTTAGTTTATTTTCTTCAATAAATTGTAAGCCCAAAAGAGTGCTTGTTCCCCCTCTTTGCATTTTAGTCCTTTCGATTGAAGCTATCGCAGAATTTGGACTAAATTCGAACTTTACATTTTTATATGCTTTAGCATATTCTTTAAGTTCTGAAATTAATTCAAGACTATTAAAATTAGGGGATTTTACAAATTCGGTTGTTAGAATACCAGCCCATATTTCAGAACAAAAACTTTGTGTCGTACCGTCAGCTAATGCAAATGACTTATTTGATATGTTAATGGCATACTTGTCTTGTATGAATTTATATTCATATGATGACCTTTTTTGAAGTTGTAGTACTTTGATGCTCATTATTGAGGGGTACCAATATTTAGGAAATTAAGCAAGTCAGTAGCATTCCCGTTAAAAACATATCCTTTTGCATTACTCATGATCTGGTATCCTTTTTGTTGAGCAATTCTAATCATGTTTTCGTTAAGTTGAGTTGATATATCAAATAACAGTCTTTGGAATTTATCATTTGAATTTACTTCGCTCGGAAATAAAAGCCGATCACCAGCGATTGATGAAATGTGAATATTCAAAATGCTCACAGTACCATAATTAGTTCCTAATCGATTTATTTGTTCCACTTCATTTTTAAGAAGATTGAAATTATTTCCGCCGTCAGTTGCTTCACCATCAGTGATATTGATAATAATAGGCGGATGGCAATCTCTATGATTACCCCAGTTTATCCAGTCATTGCACAATCTTTTTGCATTTTCAAAAGCTTTTGTCATTGGAGTATTATTCCCTGCGTAAGGTTGGATCCAAATTGGTTTATCATTTACTTCACGTAACGGGTTATCAAAAATGTTTTTAATTGCTACAACCCATTTACTCGATAGTTGTCCTTCCCAACCTGATTGGGCACTATTTTCTTGCTTACCATAACCAATTATGGCAATTTCAAAACGATTCTTTACTTCACCTGCCCCACCTATACAACGCAGTCCAACTTCATAAATAATTTCATTAATTGAATTTGCGACTTCTACGGCTTTCGTATGGCGAGCATTACCAAACTCGCTCCCCATTGACCCACTTTGATCAATAAGATAAACGAGCAAACATGGGTTTGTACTGCTAATCGTAAGATATTGTAATTGATGAATGTTGTTTGGCATTTCTACTGATTTAAAAATAATTATTTGTATAAATCCCCGTCTTTGTAATCTTCTTTAGATTCCGAAACAGAATCATTAGTATAGCCACTGCCAGGATTATTATGTCCCCCATCATATCCCCCTTGGTAACCAGTTCCTGAGGGATTTTGATTGGTACCTTGCTGATTTGAATTTGGACTCCCTTTGGGCTTCATACAATAAACCCAAATCATAGCGATAATAGGCATAATAAACCCAAATACCCCCCAGCCTCCTGTGTCTCTATTGAGTTCTTTCGCCTTATTAGAACATACAACCGCACCAACAATTCTTAGAACCAAATTGAGAAAAATAAAAAAAGCACCAGCTCCTTGATCCGATCCAGCTTGTAATAAGAGCATAAGAAAAATTTAGTGTAAATTAATTATTTGTATAAATCCCCATTGTTGTAACCATCTTTATTTTGTGGTGGTGCTGAGGAGCCATAGTTTGAATTTGGATTATTATGCCCACCCGAATAACCACCCGAATAACCACCCGATGAATTTGTCGTAGAATTGGAATTTTGAATTCCTTTGGGATTTTCACCGTACTGATTCACACCTGCTTGTCCATCCTGGAAAATAAGCCATAAAGGATAAAATGGAATAAGTTGCCACCAACCACTATTGCCAACATCATGGCATCTTTTTGCGCCCTGTGCCCACAAAAACCAAAGCAGTGGAATGTAGCCAATAAAAAATATTGCCAAATCTCTATTTGATGCAACCATTAATCTTATTACTACTGCTGCAAAACAATAAATAATAAAACTCAACCCATATTCTGACCTTCTGATTCTACCATCAAAGGAAAAAGGATTATTGAACATAGTCTATCATTTTTTAGTTGCGAGTAAAAAAGTAGGCGAGCAATGTAGTTAGCGTGAATTACACTAAAACTGATTTCGCAAAATAAACATTTTAATTCTTTTTTTTTAATTACCCGCATTTGTATTAAATTTTTTTACATAAAAGCAGCGTATTAGTTTGAATTTGTAAGATCCAGTTAGATAGATAACAAGATAATAATTAAATCCCAAACCTGGGCCTAAACCTAAACGATCATCAATTATTTCGCCCCTTAAACATGATGGATTCAAAGCACAACTGAAAATATCTTCTGAATATATTAAACCGTTTGGCATTGCCTTTATCTATGTACTTCTGGCTTGATAAATAGTGTGCCTTCCATTCTAAATATGGAATCCATGTCCCGGCAGTAATGTCATAAACCTCGATTGCATTTTTGTTAATAAATAGTTTGTAATCCAGTTTGTGAATACCAGGCACAATATTCCCCGGATAATAGTATTCAATACCCGCTTTAAGGCAATAACTTACTTTCTCTAAAACCAGATATTTGCCAAGGCTGTATTTTCTATAATCAGGGTCATAAAAATTCATTACGCCTGAAATGCTATTGTTGCCTTTATCAAATAAACCTGCAGCAATCAGTTCATTTTTATCTCTGATTTTTATAACCTCAGTATTGAAAGTATGCGTATCACTACCAAAGATATATTTCAATGAATTTTCGTTTAAGAAAGTGGCAACCTTTTTATACTGAACAAATAATTGTTCAAGCTCATGGTCAATCCTGAATGGCTCATAATCTATCGAATACTTTTTTCTAACCCTATTCATGAGCCTCCTTTGGCTACTACTCAAAACCATGGACGCAACATCATATCTTATCCAGTAAGCAGGGTAGGTAACACCATTTATCGTTACATTATCTTCCGTAAACATGCAACCTACTGACAAGCTACGATACCAACCTCTTGAAAGAAAATCATCCAGTACATCATCTTTAAACGTGTCCAAAAATGCAACATCCTCGTCCATACTTAGAATAGTTTTAGTGCTTTCCTTTTAATTTGCTTCTTTCAACTCGTCTTTGCATTTTGATTGCATCAATTCTGAAATCCAATATTTGCTCTACCCAGAATAATTGGTTGAATAGTTTATAGAACTCAATTGATTTCTTAAAGTTCTTACCTGACAGAACATACATGACACCATTAATCATTCTTATATTCTTACCTTTAATGGGCGGTAAGATCAAATCTTCTCTGCCTAATTTCTCATATTTGAGTAACCATACCTGGAAGCAAATACTCTTAGTATTGGGATTTTCAGCGAATATAGATTCATATTCCTGCATAGCTGTTTCACATTTTGCCTCTATTTCGAAATGGCCCATTATCTTGTTTATGTGGTTCCAGATACTTTCAAATGTGTCCATTAAACCACCTTTGATATAGATCGAAGGATCAAATGCTACTTGCCACTTCATTATTTCCCATGTCTCATAATGGATGGCTAACCATTTTTCAATAGCCTCTTTACTCAAGTGCAATAAGGCAATACTTTCAATTCCATTTATGGCTGTTTTGATTTCTAAATCAAGTCTGTATTCTTCCATTCATTATTGTAATTTTTATTCCTCAATCGGATCACTATTACTTGTATCAGGAAGAATCAGCTTTGTTTCATCCTCATTCAAGGTTTCTACACTTCTTAATTTCCTTTGAATGGCTTTTGTTCGTTTGCCCATAACATCATCTAATTGGTTCAACCCAGTCTGTATATTGCTTTGAGCCTTGTCAAGTAACCCGCCGAATGATTCAAACTCTTTCTTTACGGCTCCCAGTATTTTCCACACCTCGCCACTACGCTTCTGTATAGCCAGTGTTTTAAAGCCCATTTGCAGACTATTTAAGATGGCAGCCAGTGTTGTCGGGCCAGTTACTACAATTTTGTAATTGCGCTGTAAATCTTCAAGCAAACTGGCTTTACGCACGACTTCTGCATATATGCCTTCAAATGGCAAGAACATAATCCCGAAATCAGTGGTATTAGGTGGGTCAATATACTTGTCATGTATATCCTTCGCCATCTTCTTAATAGTATTTTCTAACAACTTCTGGGATGCTTCAATTTGCCCCAAATCACCAATTTCATAAGCAGTTTGCAATTGCTCATAAACATCCTTGGGGAATTTAGCATCAACAGGCAACCATACAACCGAATTATTCTCGTCTCTTCCAGGCAACTTTATAGCGAACTCAACAAGGTCAGAACTGCCGGACTTTGTTTTAACATTAGCTTCGTATTGCTCCGGCGCTAACACCTGTTCTAATAACATGGCTAATTGTACTTCGCCAATCCCACCACGCATTTTTACATTGCTCAATACTCTTTTTAAACCACCTACATCTTGGGCTAAAGTTTGCATTTCGCCAAGACCTTTTTGAACACTTTCGAGCTGCTTACCTACCAGTTCAAATGATTGACCAAGTCTTTCATTCAATGTCTTTTGTAGTTTTTCATCAACGGTAACCCGCATTTCTTCTAGTTTCTTTTCAGTGCTATCAATCAGCTTCATTTGCTTCTCTTCCAACTGACCGAACTTCTCTCTAAGAATGTTATTGAATGATTCAACATTCTTATTGAAGGTTTCGCCAAAGCCTTTAAATGCAGTTGCCAATGCGTCACGCATGGCATTGTTATCTTTTTTAGCCTGTTCATTCAGGGCCGTCAATTTCTCCTCTACTTTACCAGATATTTTTTCAAGTTGTTCAACAGTCTTGTTGGTTAGCTCTTTCTGCTCTTCTTTCAGTTCGCTAAATTTATTCCTCTGTTCAAGAATGAAATCCTTTAAACCAGTAGTCAATGATTCCCGGTTGGCTGTATTGTTTTCATCAATCTTCTTTGTAAGAGCCTCAACCTTTGAATCCAGCGTTGTGTTAATAAGCTGTAAGGCTTTCTGATTTTGCTCAGTAATGGCGGTAAGAGTTTGAGATAGCTCTGATTTGAAATCCTTCAAGGTATTGTTCAACTCAGCACGGTTGTCCTTTGCAGTATTCGCATTTTCTTCTCGATTGGTGCGAAAGTCATCTTTAATATTCGATTCCAGCCTTGTTAAGGCAGTTGACAACTGGTCAACCTTCAAATCATTGCTTTGTTGAGGTTTTTGTCGGAACAAGAATAGCAGAATGATGGTGATAATTAGTAAAGCGATGATAATGACTAATAGAATTTCCATTTTTGATTAGCTTTGGATTGGAGAACAATTTATAAATTATTACAGGGCTATTCTATAGAATCGCAAAATTCGTTTCTAAACGTCAGATTTTGACAAATGACCCGTTGCAATGCTGTGTACTCGAAATCTGCGATCATTGAAAATTTACGCTTTAAAATCGATTTGTGAGCACTTTTGACTCGTTTTGACACAGTCAAATTTATCAACAGTATGATTGCATCTCAATAAAGTAATTTCTTCCAAAGACGATTTATCAATGACAATGCTGGTGAATAAATACTGAAACATTTAATAAACCAGTTACTCCATAAGCTGCTTTGAGGGACTTCTTCTTTTACAGTAGGTTGCGGTTCGGGCTTAATTCGCTCTAATATGGTTTCAAGTGAATAGTTCCGTTTGTATAGTTCATCAAGAACGACATTAATAAATTCCAGGTTGTAGTTTGATGCGTTGGCACAGATACGAATTAAATCTTCATCGGATCTCAAATTACATGAGTAATTGACTTTTTGATTGACACTTTCGCTTGGAGTACTCGGCTTAGGTTTGCTTTTTTCCTCACTTTGCGCTGCCGGTTTCTTTTGTTTGGTGAGAGGGCTTTCTTTGGGACGATTGTATTCACGGTTATATTTCACCCTCAACACTTTGTCTGATAGAATACGGTTAGCCTCATTAATATCCTGCATCTTTTTAGTTGTATCGGTTCCACGATTACGATCAGGATGCCATTTTAGAGATTTCGTTTTGAAGGCAGATTTAATCTCTATCGTTGTAGCATTTAGGCTAATACCTAAGATGGCATAGTAATCTATAAATGGTTTCATAAAAGTTAACTAATTAAATCTTGATTTAGGCAGGAACAACAACTGGTAGATTATTTGCAGAGATTTGTTGCAAGTATTCAATACGCTTGTTCAAACTCTCAAGTTCAAAGAGAAACAGGCGCTTTTGCCAATCATTATCATCGGCATCTTTATATTCCCAGTATTTTTTACGAAACTTTTCTTTTAAATCTTTTAATACGGTTGATTGGCTCATTTTGATATATTTAGAAAGTGCTTCCTGCAGTTTGCAAGAAGCACTTTATGATTAATTAATTAGCAATTACATCCCACCAGAGGGTTTTAGTATCAGGATTGTCCATCTGGTATTGAGCCAGGACTTTTAATGCTTGCTCTTTATCACTTTCAGGTATAGAAATATGTCCATTCCAACCAGTAGGATCCTTAATGAATTTGGCACTCTGGATTTTATTTTCCCGGAACACTGATTTCAACCAATTGCGAAAGTAGTGGTAGGACGTGCCAACCAATTTTACACGTTTAACAATAGTGCTGGCGGTAGTATCGCTTTTCTTTTTTGAAGATTTCTTAGGTTCTACTTCTTCAACCTGAGTATCTTCAATAACTGGCTCATTACCTTCAACCACTACTTCATGGTTCTCTGTGTTCTCGGCAATTACTTCCGGTGCATCTACAACTGTTTCAGTGGCAGGCTCATTACCTTCAACCACTACTTCATGGTTCCCTGTGTTCTCGGCTACAACGGTGTCTGTAGCTGGCTCATTGCTATCAGGAACATGCTCAACCATTGTTTCAAGGTCATCTACATTTGCAGGAATTAAATCAGTAGCCACTTCATCAGAAATGATTTCTGTGTTTTCGATTACTTCCGAAATTGCCGGTGCTTCTTCGGTTACTAAATTTTCATCTGGATTCACTTCCAAATTTTCACTTACTGAAATAGTGGAAGCATCCACTAAATTATCACTGATTGCTTCTGCAACTGGCTTAGTGATTTGATTCTTAACTGTTTTTTTCTTTGACATAATTTATCGTTTTTTATTTCGGCTAAGTTGAACCTATAGACCGGATATACCCCATTGATCTTAGCTATACCAAATATATTTTGACCTATAGATAAGCTTTTCAATGATGGCATTCTTGATAGGCAATTCATTGCCCCTCATTAAGGGCTTTAATGCGCATTGCTATTGTATTTTTTCTTTTAATAGTATGCGATGCCATGAAATCTGAAACGGCTTTTTCCGTGTATAATATAGTGTTTTGAATTTTGACGAATTCAATGATCCTCGCATCTCGCCAGTTATTAATAGTTTTAGTAGAAACTCTGAGCTTAACAGCAAGCTCTTTATTGTTGTACACTTTTCCAAGTCCTTTTATTTCATTAGACTTGAATGATTCAGCGATGAGATTAATCTTTTCCTCTAAGGAGAGGATGTCGTTTTTCGTTATGATGTCTATTGTCATAATATTTTTCTTGTTAGAGCTATGTATAACCATAGCTAATAACTTTTGATATTTAATTGGAGAGTTATTGCAAGAGGATTGATGCTCTGTTTTAGCCTTGTGGGTGGGCAATCTTTCGTTATTATAGCAGCCAATAAGGCACAGAGAGAATAAAAAAAACGCTGGCATAACTGCCAACGCTTCAATTTTTTTTACCACTCCGTTAGTCTATTGAAATACTGGTTCAAAACAATCATTTGTGAAAAAACAAAAGATTGCTTTGAACCAGCCCATTTAACCTACCTGAAATTCTATTTCAGTAATATCATTTCCTATTTTATTACTTACGCTTACTTTATTTAGTGGCTTAAAGTCTTTATTATTCACATAGTTTTCAAGTACGCCTAATGTACTATGTCCTAATTGTTCTTGCATTCTATAAGTATTGGTATCGTTGTAAATCATTAGTTGTGTATAGGTATGTCTGGAGGTGTGTGTTGTTATTCTATTGATACCAACCAATTTGGATAAATCATCTAATCTGTGTTGATATGTTTTATGTCCTACTAAATATGCCCTATACAGTTCGGGTGTTATTTTTATTTGTTCTTTAAATTCTTTGTCTTTTTCAGGTAGGTTAATAAAATCGGCATTATTCAAAATAGGAAATACGAAAGTGTTGCCCTTTTCAATTTTATGAATAGATAACCTAATTGCTGTTTCTTCTATTACCTGTTTAATCAAATTCTGTTTCACTTTAACCATTACATCAATCAATTCTTTTACTTCTCTTTCGTTGTCTTTTTTAAATGAATAACCACCATATTCCGAATAGTTTTTTATTTCTTTCGGGTTTACAGTCTTAACACAAAAATTATCTATTCTTTCTTGTAACTGGGTTAACGTAAAACTTTTATCCATACCGTAGTGATAGCCGTTGATAAGTCCACCATCAAGAATTTCATTAAATCTGTTCTCCATACCAATTGATTTCATTAGTATTTTACAAAGCATATAATTCAAATCAGTTTTCATAGGCTTGTAAGTTTTGAACATTACATAGTTTAATTGAGGGTCATAATTTTTACCAGTCGGGACAAGTTCTAACCCTTCACGTACATTAAAAGTAGAAATGATAGTACCCCACCTTAATAGTAGCATATCAGATACACGCATTCCCTGGGCGTAAACTTGAAACAGAAACATATATCGGGTTATGTCTAAATTCGGGTTGGTAATAACTACGGTTTTTAATTTACTCAATTCATCTAATGTTAGTACACGCCTATCAATATCTGAATGTTGGTCATAATCAATAGTTTTAAATGGGTTGAAAGAG
>CAIYTJ010000135.1 GCA_903929065.1 uncultured Bacteroidales bacterium
ATTATTTCATACCACATCTATAAATTTATTATACAAGGTAAATTTGTATTTATTTTGTATGTAAATTTGTAAAAAAGACCATGGAAAATTTAGTAATAGAAAATCTGGGAGATCAGATGATATTAAGGCTAAATAAAAAAGGCTTTGATGAGCAATATCTAATTTCATTGGTTAAAAGACTTCAAATTGAAAGCTTAGCCCAAAAATCCGGTTTTAATTCCTCAATCTTGAAGATTGCAGAACAGATAAATCAGGATTGGTGGGATGAGAATGAAGAAAAGTTTCTTAAGAATGTAAAAAAGTGATCTCCAATGCCATAGTAATTGATACTAATCTGGTGTTTTCAGCTTTAATTTCCAAGGCATCACAAATTAGGGAAATTTTGTTTGAAAGCAATCTAGATTTCTATTCTCCAAATATCTTAATCACTGAGATCTACAAACACAACGAGAAACTACTGAAAAGTTCAAAACTTACAAGCACAGAATTTTTCATGTATTTTAATGGCATTATTGAACGAATACAATTTGTGCCAACAGATTTTATTTCGTTGGAAAGTCGTCAAAAAGCCTATGATTTATGTTACGATGTTGATATTGTCTAGTCCTGAAATAGGTTTACAGAAAAAGCAAACAAAAATCAGGATTATGCATCACAAAGAAAATAATGAGACCACTCTTTAATGAATTTTTTATTCCTAAATTTGTACCGATTAGAATTTCAAATTTAGTTCATTATGAAAACACAAAACATACTTATTGCCCATCCTTCAAATGAACAGGAAATGAATACAATTAAGGCATTTTTTGAAGCTCTTAAAATTAAGTTTGAAGTTGCAAAGGATACACCATACGACCCTGAGTTTGTGTCCAAAATTGAAAGAGGACGTGAAGATTATAGAAACAATAAAGGCATTTCGATTTCTATAAAAGAACTAAATGATTTATGCAAATAATCTTAATGCCGGAAGCTAAAACAGACTTAGATTTCTGGATTAAATCCGGCAATAAACCTGTTTTAAAGAAAATCGCCCAACTTCTTGAATCTGTTTCTACAACACCCTATGAAGGCATTGGCAAACCAGAACCTTTAAAGTACAGTCTTATAGGTTGCTGGTCTCGCCGAATTGACCAGGAACACCGAATTGTTTACGAAGTACATCCAAATAAAATTATTATTCTATCTTTGAAAGGGCATTATTAAAAGTACACTATATATGGATACCATTTAAAATTGATTTCACAAACTGTTAACACAAATTTGCTATTTATCAATGAAAATTTGGCTTTTGGTTGTCCTTATTTCTGACGAAATAAACCTGTCTTTCAAAATAGTACCTATAAGTAACTTTTGCTCCCATAATAAAACGTTTCAAATCTTAATTAATACTTGGGTTTTTGCCCTGAAAGGGCACTCCGCTGGCGGATTAATAACCAGGGGTAAGCAATACTGGTACAAAACATATTCGAATGCATACTTTAGGTATTGCGCCACCCCTGGTTAACGACCATGCACGAAGTCCGTCCGCGATCGAATGTGTCACACTGAGCGATGGTTACTGAGCGTTGGTTACTGAGCGAAGTCGAAGTAAGTCGAAGTAAGTCGAAGTGCCCGCCAAAGATTGCCCCATCATTCGGACGGAATGGCACGGTCCTTCAAAAAATAGAAGGGACGATGGCACTGTCAATTCCTGAAATAGTTTTACAGAAAAAATGAATTAAAACAGGACGAAACATTTACCTCTAAATTTATTATCTTTGGTATTGATTTCTTTATTGAAAAATTAAATCTTCAGTCTGAGTATATTTCTAATTTTACATTAAATGGATACAATTACTATAAAAATTGAAGGTCGTGAAAATGTTTCATTTTTTATTAGCCTCCTTCAGAAATTTAATTTTATAAAAGAGGTTACAGTTAATAAAAAAAAGGCTGTTCAAAATAAAAACATTGATGAAGCACCTATTGAATGGGCAGAAAAACAC
>CAIYTJ010000136.1 GCA_903929065.1 uncultured Bacteroidales bacterium
ATATTTTGTACGCTAAGACACTAATAAACAAAGAAATACACGTTGCAATTTTGTGTCTTAGCGACTTTGTTTACATATAAATAATTCTTATTTAATGCAACATTATATTGTTCCTATTACTTCTATATTCGCAATTTTTACTTGAACACACAAAAGTAAGCAATTTTACCAATATTTCAGCCGGAGTTATACCAACAAGGTTTGTTGGGCAAAATTACACATATGAATCTTTCTTTTGCATAAACTCTATTTTTTAGTTACTTTTGAACTTGATTAGAAAACAACGAATATTCAATGATACCATGAACATCAATCAATACCAAAATATTTTCTTTATCGGAGTGGCCGGTACCGGAATGAGTGCTATAGCGCAGTATTTGCAGGGCATTGGCAAAAATGTCAGTGGCAGCGACCGGTATTTTTTACCGGATACACCCAACGAAACCAAAGAAAAACTGGAAGCCGAAGGAATTCAGTGTTTTCTGCAGGATGGCAGCGGAATAACTTCCGAAACCGATTTGGTTGTTGTTTCAACGGCCATTGAAAATACCGTTTTTGAAGTACAAAAAGCTAACGAACTCAATATTCCTATTTTGAAACGTTCGCAGGTATTGGCGTTGATTGCCGATAGTAAGAAAACAATAGCTGTAGGCGGCACATCGGGTAAAAGCACTACTTCGGCCATGATTTTTGATATTCTGCAATACGCAGGATTGGAACCGAGCATCATTAGCGGTGCCGGACTCACCAGCATTATACGCGAAGGCAAAATTGGCAATGCAAAGGTGGGCAAAGGCGAATGGCTGGTGATTGAAGCCGACGAAAGCGATGGTTCTATCGTTCAATACCATCCCGAAATAGGTTTATTGTTGAATATCGACAAAGACCATCAGGAAATTGATGAATTGATGAAAATATTCGGAACTTTCCGCGATAACACAAAAGGCTTGTTTATTACCAACCGTTCAAACCGCCTGGCAGCTGAACTTTCAACCAATGCTGATAATGATTTTGCTGTTGATAAATTGACCAAAGCCGGCTTTATCGGTACTGATTTTGTGCAAAATGGTTTGGAAATTCAATTCTCCGTCAACGGAACCAAAATCAAAATGAATACGGTCGGGAAGCATAACATGGAAAATGCACTGGCTTCCATCGCCGTTGCGCATCGGTTAGGAGTAAGCTTTCAGACTTGTGCCGACGCATTGATTCATTACGAAGGCATTTACCGCCGTCATCAGATTATCGGGGAGAAAAACGGCGTATTGCTGATTGACGATTATGCCCATAATCCTGCTAAATGTGCCGCGTCTATTTCAGCTTGTCAACCCATTGCGCCAAAAGTAATTGCGTGGTTTCAGCCTCATGGCTACGGTCCTACCCGTTTTTTGCGAAAAGATTTTGTGGAGGAAATTGCAGCTGTGCTTCGCCCCGAAGATGAAATTTGGATGAGCGAAATTTTCTATGCCGGAGGTACTGCCGTAAAGGATATTTCGGCTAATGATCTGATTGAAGACATTAAACTACTGGGCAAAAATGCTTTTTTTGTTGAAAACCGGAATGATTTGGTGGAAGCCATAAAACTTCATATTTCAGAACCAACGGTTTTACTGCTTATGGGAGCACGTGACCCGGGCCTGGAAGTATTTGCCAAAGAAGTTTTTGAAAAATTATAATTACACCATTTTCTCAAATGCCAACCACAATTTATCATCTTCAGGCACAGGAGCAGTAATTTGAATCAATTGTTTGGAAACGGGATGAATAAATTCGACGTTCCGGGCATGCAAACTAATGCCGCCATTCGGATTGGAACGGGCAAAGCCGTATTTCAAATCGCCTTTTATCGGACAACCTATCTTTGCCAACTGGCAGCGAATCTGGTGATGACGGCCGGTTTCCAAGTGAATTTCAAGCAGATAATAGGTATCGGAATGAGCAATCAGTTTATAACTTAAAGCTGCTGCTTTAGCCTCCGGAACCATTTTATCATGTGCCACCGATTTATTTTGTTTTTCGTTGCGAAGCAGAAAGTGTTCCAATCTACCTTCCGGCTGCGCAGGTTTTTCCTTCACTATCGCCCAATACGTTTTCTTCACCTCCTGGTTTTTGAACATTTCATTCAACCGGCTCAATGCCTTACCAGTTTTGGCAAACAGCACCACACCGCTCACCGGCCTGTCCAGGCGATGCGTTACACCGCAAAAAACTTCACCGGGTTTGTTGTATTTTTCTTTCAGATACCGTTTAATAGTTTCTGAAAGCGGTTCATCACCTGTTTTATCACCCTGAACTATTTCAGAACAGGTTTTATTGACAGCGATTATGTGGTTATCTTCGTATAGAACAGTCATTTCTCGATTTACTATTTTTGATTTATGATTTATGATTTATGATTGGGTTAAATAGTGAATTAATTGATTGCAGTTGTTTGAACGAATCAAAACCGATCAACCAAACAACAAATTAACCAATCGACGAATCAACCAAACCACGTTGACGAACTGCTTCATAAATTAAAACACCGGCTGCAACGGAAACATTCAATGAATCAATGGTTCCGAGCATTGGAATGCTTACCATTTCGTCGCAAAGTCGCAGATAATCTGAAGAAACACCTTCATCTTCCGAACCCATGATATAGGCAATCGGTTCAGACAGACTGACGTCTGTATATTTTTTAGTGGCTTTTTCGCTGGCAGCAATAATTTTGATTCCGGAAGAAACCAGATATTTCAACACATTTCCAATATTGGCTTCGCGGCAAACAGGAATAGTCATTAAAGCTCCGGCAGATGTTTTTACGGCATCAGCATTAATGGATGCACCGCCTTTAGTCGGAATAATAATCGCATCAACGCCTGCACATTCGCAAGTACGGGCAATGGCTCCGAAATTGCGGACATCAGTCACTCCGTCGAGTACCACAATGAAAGGTAAACGACCCTCTTCGTAAATTCCTGGAATTATATCTTCAATGCGCTGATAAGCCACCGGCGAAATAAATGCAATCACACCCTGATGATTTTTCATGGTCATTTTATTCAGCTTTTCGAGCGGAACATATTGTACAGGTACTTGCAAGCCATTTAATGCCGCAAAAAGTTCCCGAGACAATTCGCTGGTCATTTCCCTGCGCATTAAAATCTTATCAATTTCTTTTCCGGCCTGGACAGCTTCAATCACCGCACGGATTCCGAATATCATATCCTTTTCAGGACGTTGTTTGTTTTTGTAGTTTATCATATTTTTATTTTCTGTCTAAAGTCAAAGGTTTAAATTTTTAATTTATTAAAGTAAATTTTTCAAAATGTATCTAATCAATTATTAACTATTAATTATCAACTATTAACTGTCAACTGTTTAAGTTCCGATATTTTTTGTTCTCTTTCAAACGAAAAAGTTTTGTCTTTTTCATTCAACATGTAATATAATTCAAGCGTTTTTTGATACAAACTCCGGGCAAATTCATTATTCTGCTGCAATTGGAACGATTTAGCCGTTTCAAAAGC
>CAIYTJ010000137.1 GCA_903929065.1 uncultured Bacteroidales bacterium
CTGTCATGAAACATTTGTCAATTATATACGTGTTTTTCTTTTGTTGTTTCAATAGTTATTCTCAGGATACTATTACAATGAAAAATGATAAAATGATAAATGCCACCATTATCGAAAGAAGCAATTGTAAGATCAAGTACAAGTCAGTCCTAAATGCAAACGTGGATTCAACTCTGAGTTTGCGATTATCCAAAATTAAGGTCATACATTATGGCAGTGAAAGTATCAATCGTTTGAGTTCTCAAAATCTGAGAATTACTAATCCTTTTGGTGTAAGTGTTGGTGCAGATTTCTTTTTATTTAGATTATTATTTAATGGCAGTATTGACTATTTAATTACATCAAACATAAGCGCTGAGATAAATTACAGAAGCATGTTAACTGATAGTTATCCCGCTTTTTCATTATTTTCTATTGGAGGAAAATATTGGTTCGCAAACAAGTATAGTAAAAGCGGTTTCTCTCCTTTTATAGGTTTGTTTTTTACACAATGGAGGTCCAAAAATGATGAAGATGATATTTTATTGTATAATGAACCGGTATGGTCTAACATCTTATTGCCGGAAGTACCAATAGGAATTTGCTATATTTCCAAATCTGGCTTCCAAACTTCTTTTCAAATGAGTTTACCATTTCTATGCGCAGAAATTAGATTGGGCTGGCGCTTTAAAACTGGGAAGAAAGGATATTAAGCAGTTAAAAAAAATACCAATATCAAAATTTACATCAAACTATGCAAATCCGTCCAATAAAACAAAGTGACAATGCCGAACAAGCAGAAATGATACGCAAAGTATTTCGCGAATTCGGAATTGACCGTCCCGGCACCGTTTACACCGACCCTACCACCGACCATCTCTTTGAATTGTTCAAAGTACCGGGTTCGGTATATTGGGTGGCAGAGGAAAACGGAGAACTGGTGGGCGGTTGTGGCATCTTCCCCACTCCGGGTTTGCCCGAAGGTTGTGCGGAGTTGGTGAAGTTTTACGTTTCGTCAGCCTACCGTGGCAAAGGTGTTGGCAAATTACTGATGCAACAAAGCATCCGTTCGGCCTGCGAAATGGGATACACGCAGCTTTATCTTGAAAGCTTTCCCGAACTGGAAAAGGCTGTAAGTATGTATGAACGGGAAGGATTCCGCGCAATCAATACACCTCTCGGTCAATCGGGTCATACTGCCTGCACGTTGTGGATGGTGAAAAAATTGTAACCGGAATTTAAATACATGTTTTTATAAATTATTAAACGAGTGGTGTATGCCATTTGGTTAGTTTCATTTGGTTTTTTAAAAACTTTTTTCTAAAGAAACACTTTCATTTTTTCTAAAGATTTCATACCGCATATAAACACCTCTCACCGTACATTTCCCTGCATTGAAAGGCATTTCAGAAAGAATTAAAAATATTTTCGTGAGGTGCATTGCCAATTAAAATAATATATCTATCTTTGCAACCCATTTTGGAGAAAAACCGAAGTGTATAAAAATAAAGCAATTAAAGTTATAAAAACAAAGTAAAATGCCTACAATTCAGCAATTAGTTAGAAAAGGAAGAGCAGAACTCATTGACAAAAGCAAGTCGCCGGCACTGGATTCATGTCCTCAACGTCGCGGTGTTTGTGTTCGTGTGTACACTACCACTCCAAAAAAACCGAACTCGGCTATGCGTAAAGTTGCCCGTGTACGTTTGACTAACCAAAAAGAAGTGAATGCTTACATTCCGGGCGAAGGACACAACTTGCAAGAGCACTCTATCGTAATGGTACGTGGTGGTCGTGTAAAAGACCTTCCGGGAGTACGTTATCACGTGGTTCGTGGAACACTCGATACAGCCGGCGTAAACGGCCGCACACAACGTCGTTCGAAATACGGAGCTAAACGCCCAAAACCAGGACAAGCAGTTAAAGGCGCTCCTGCAAAAGGTGGTAAAAAGAAATAAAACCTGACCCTGACGGGAAAAGGTAAAATTTCACAAAAAGCAAATTGACATAAGTTCAATTCCCTTTCTAAAAAAACTAACAAAATCAAGTTTAAACACTTGTTTGCGTTTTAGGTAGCAGATGAAAGGTTGAGTAAATAACTCGGAGGAGTTGTTGAAGTAAGACTAGAAGCAACCAAAAAACAAAAAACGGAAATTTTTAAGTAAAATGAGAAAATCGAAACCAAAAAAGAGGGTCGTATTACCTGATCCGGTTTTCAATGAATCAATGGTAACAAAATTTGTTAACCACTTGATGTATGATGGCAAGAAATCTACTGCCTTCGACATTTTCTATTCATCGCTCGAAACTGTGAAAAACAAGTTGCCGAACGAAGAAAAATCCCCACTCGAAGTTTGGAAAAAAGCACTTGAAAATATCACTCCGCTGGTAGAAGTAAAATCACGCCGTGTAGGTGGTGCCACATTCCAGGTTCCTACAGAGATTCGCGCAGACCGCAAAGAATCCATTTCAATGAAAAATCTTATATTGTATTCCCGCAAACGCGGTGGACGTTCGATGGCCGATAAGTTGGCTGCCGAAATCGTTGATGCCTTCAATAACCAGGGCGGAGCATTCAAACGCAAGGAAGATATGCACCGTATGGCTGAAGCAAACCGCGCGTTCGCACATTTCAGATTCTAATTGAAAGTAATAAATTAGGTAAGGTATAAAAAAGAAATTTAAAGTTTAAAATGGCTAAAGGAGATTTAAGTTATAATAGAAACATCGGTATCATGGCGCATATCGACGCCGGAAAGACTACAACTTCCGAGCGTATTCTGTTCTACACCGGTTTGACTCACAAAATCGGTGAAGTGCATGACGGTGCTGCTACTATGGACTGGATGGAACAAGAACAGGAACGCGGTATTACTATTACGTCTGCCGCTACTACCACTTCCTGGGATTACTTAGGTGATAAATATAAAATCAACTTGATTGACACTCCGGGACACGTTGACTTTACCGTTGAGGTAGAGCGTTCACTACGTATTCTGGATGGTGCTGTTGCTACTTTCTGTGCAGTTGGCGGTGTTGAGCCTCAATCGGAAACAGTATGGCGTCAGGCCGACAAATATAACGTACCACGTATCGGTTTTGTAAATAAAATGGACCGTTCCGGTGCAGATTTTTACGAAGTTGTTCGTCAGATTAAAGCGGTTTTAGGTGCAAAACCTTGTCCGATTCAAATACCAATCGGCGCTGAAGAAAAATTCAAAGGCGTTATTGATTTAGTGGAAATGAAAGCCATTCTGTGGCATGACGAAGCGATGGGTGCTCAATATGACGTGGAAGAAATTCCGGCAGATTTATTGGAAGAAGCTCAGGAATGGAGAGACAAAATGCTCGAAATTGTTGCGGAATATGATGATGTTTTGATGGAAAAATATTTTGATGATCCTTCTACTATTACAGCAGACGAAATCAAAGTAGCTATCCGCAAAGCAACATTGTCAATGGAAATCAATCCGATAATTTGTGGTTCTGCTTTTAAAAATAAAGGTGTACAGACTATGCTTGATGCTGTTTGTGCTTACCTTCCAAGTCCGTTAGACACTCCCGAAACTGTTGGTTATGATCCTCGCGATCCTGAAAAACAAGTCGTACGTCATCCGGATGCAAAAGAACCATTATGCGCGTTGGCTTTTAAAATTGCCACCGATCCTTATGTAGGTCGTTTGTGTTTCTTCAGAGTTTACTCAGGACAACTTCCTGCAGGTTCGTATGTTTATAACACACGTTCTGAAAAGAAGGAACGTATTTCACGTATTTTCCAAATGCACTCCAACAAACAGAATCCGGTTGAATTGATTTCGGCTGGTGACATTGGTGCCGGAGTTGGATTTAAAGATATTCGTACCGGTGATACTTTGTGTGATGAAGCACATCCAATCACCCTGGAATCAATGGACTTCCCGGTACCTGTTATTGGTATTTCTATTGAACCAAAAACTCAGAAAGACTTAGATAAATTAGGAATCGGATTGGCTAAATTGGCTGAAGAAGATCCAACATTTACGGTTCATACTGAAGAACAATCAGGTCAGACCATTATTAGTGGTATGGGTGAGCTTCACCTCGAAATCATTATCGATCGTTTGAAACGTGAGTTCAAAGTAGAATGCAACCAGGGTCGTCCACAGGTATCGTACAAAGAAGCAATCACTCAGGCTGTTCAATTACGTGAAACGTATAAGAAACAATCGGGTGGTCGTGGTAAGTTTGCCGATATGATTGTAAAAGTTGAACCAAGAGATAAAGATTTTGAAGGTGGAAATCTTCAGTTTGTCGATATGGTGAAAGGTGGTAATATTCCAAAAGAATTTATTCCTTCTATTCAAAAAGGATTTGCTAACGCAATGAAAAATGGTGTACTTGCAGGTTTCCCATTGGATAGTCTGAAAGTAACTGTTATAGATGGTTCATTCCACGCAGTCGATTCAGATCAGTTGTCATTCGAAATTTGTGCTTCGTTGGCTTATAAATCAGCTTGTGCAAAAGCTAAACCGGTATTGTTGGAGCCAATCATGAAAATGGAGGTTGTTACACCGGAAGAAAGCATGGGTGATGTTATCGGTGACTTGAACAAACGTCGCGGACAGGTTGAAGGTATGGAATCAAGCCGTACAGGAGCAAGAATCGTAAAAGCTAAAGTTCCACTTTCCGAAACATTCGGATATGTAACTGCTTTGCGTACTATTTCTTCGGGTCGTGCAACATCTACCATGGAATTTGATCACTATGCCGAAGTAACGAATGCAATTGCAAAAGTGGTTGTAGCAGAAGCAAAAGGCAAAGTAGAATTACTATAAAATATCAGGTAAATTGATTTCCGGTTAGCGAATGACTCTTAACCGGAAATTCATTTATCAAAACAAATAATTTTCATAAACAGAAAAAACGACAATGAGTCAAAAAATCAGAATTAAATTAAAATCTTACGATCACAACTTGGTTGACAAATCAGCTGAAAAAATCGTAAAGACAGTAAAAGCTACCGGTGCAGCAGTAAGTGGTCCAATTCCATTGCCAACACACAAACGTATCTTTACGGTAAACCGTGCTACTTTCGTAAACAAAAAATCACGCGAACAATTTGAACTTTGTTCTTACAAACGCCTGATCGACATTTACAGTTCAACCAGCAAAACGGTTGATGCATTAATGAAGCTTGAATTGCCAAGTGGAGTTGAAGTAGAAATTAAAGTATGACCCCCTGCCCCCTGAAGGGGGTTTTGGGATAAGAAATAAATATCATTAATTAAACAGGCCGGTCCCCCGTTTTGGGGTTAAGGGTCATTAAACAACAATTGAAATGCCAGGATTATTAGGAAAAAAAATCGGAATGACATCCGTTTTCAGTGCCGATGGTAAAAATGTACCATGCACTGTTATCGAAGCAGGTCCTTGCGTTGTTACTCAAATCAAAACTGTAGAAACCGACGGTTACGAAGCTGTTCAGGTTGGATTTCAGGTTAAAACTGAAAAACACACGAACAAAGCAGAAGCCGGAATTTTCAAAGCAGCCGGAGTAGCACCACAAAGACACTTGGTTGAGTTCAAAGGATTCGAAACAGAATTCAAATTGGGTGATGCAATCACCGTAGAAATGTTTGAAGCCGATACGTTTGTTGACGTAGTTGGAACTTCAAAAGGTAAAGGATTCCAGGGTGTTGTAAAACGTCATGGATTTGGTGGAGTAGGACAAGCTACACACGGTCAGCACAATCGTCTTCGTGCGCCGGGTTCGTTAGGAGCTTCATCGTATCCTTCACGTGTATTCAAAGGTATGCGCATGGGTGGCCGCACAGGTGGCGATCAGGTAACTATGCAAAACCTGCAAGTATTAAAAGTTATTCCGGAACACAATTTGATTTTAATCAAGGGTTCAGTACCGGGATGTAAAGGTTCAATCGTAATCATCAATAAATAACATGGAACTGAATATAGTAAATATTAAAGGAGAAGACACAGGAAGAAAAGTATCGCTTAACGATGCTATCTTCGGTATTGAGCCAAATGACCATGCTATTTATTTAGATGTGAAACAATATTTGGCTAACCAACGTCAGGGAACACACTCGTCAAAAGGCCGTAGCCAGTTGTCAGGATCAACCCGTAAATTAGGTAAGCAAAAAGGCGGCGGCGGCGCACGTCCGGGCGACATCAAATCTGGTGTTCGTGTAGGTGGTGGTCGTATGTTCGGTCCACACCCACGCGATTATCATTTCAAATTGAATAAAAAAGTAAAACAACTTGCCCGTAAATCTGCTCTTTCGTATAAAGCGTCTGACAGCATGATTACAGTGGTTGAAAACTTCAACTTTGAAGCGCCAAAAACGAAATATTTCGTTGCAATGACAAAAAGTTTACAAGTTGCTGATAAAAAGCCGTTAATTGTTTTAGCAACTGCAAATAATAACGTATATTTGTCGGCTCGTAATTTGACTTCGGCTAAAGTCGTAACAGTTTCGGAATTAAGCACTTATATAGTTCTTAATGCCAAATCGCTTGTGTTAACCGAGGACGCAGTTGCAGCAGTAGAACAAATTTTTAAAGCATAAGGAGGTACAGAAATGGGAATTATCATAAAACCAATCGTTACAGAAAAGATGACTCAACTGGGCGACAAACTGAACCGCTATGGCTTTAGAGTTCAAAAAGATGCCAACAAAATTGAGATCAAACAAGCTGTAGAAGCTATGTATGATGTCACTGTAAGTGAAGTGAATACAATGGTTGTAGCACCAAAAAAGAAAAGCCGTTTTACCAAAGGTGGCGTAGTAAAAGGAAGTGCATCAGCCTATAAAAAAGCTATCATTACAGTGAAAGAAGGAGATAAAATTGATTTTTATAGCAATATTTAAACAGAAAAATGGCTGTACGTAAACTAAGACCCACTACACCGGGGCAAAGACACAAGATTATTGGTACATTCGACACAATTACTGCGAGTGCACCAGAGAAATCTCTTGTTGAAGGCGGATCAAAATCCGGAGGTCGTAACCATGATGGTAAAATGACCATGCGCTACCTCGGTGGCGGACACAAGAAGAAATATAGAGTAATTGACTTTAAACGCAACAAAGACGGTGTTCCTGCAACAGTAAAGGCAATTGAATACGATCCGAATCGCTCGGCACGTATCGCTTTGCTTTATTATGCTGATGGGGAAAAAACTTACATTCTTGCACCAAACGGATTGCAGGTTGGTCAGACAGTTGTTTCAGGAGCTGATGCAGCCCCTGAAGTAGGAAATGCATTGCCTATGCAAAACATTCCACTGGGTACCATAATTCATAACATTGAATTACGCCCGGGCCAAGGTGCCGCGATGGTACGCTCGGCTGGAACATTTGCACAGTTGACTTCTCGCGAAGACAAATATGCCATTATCAAATTGCCTTCGGGCGAGCTTCGCAAAGTAGTTGCTACTTGCAAAGCAACCATTGGTAGTGTAGGAAATTCTGACCACGCACTTGAAAGATCAGGTAAAGCAGGTCGCTCACGCTGGCTTGGACGTCGTCCACGCGTACGTGGTGTTGCAATGAACCCGGTTGATCACCCCATGGGTGGTGGTGAAGGCCGCGCTTCTGGAGGACACCCGCGTTCTCGCAAAGGCTTGTTAGCTAAAGGGTACAAAACACGTGCTCCAAAGAAACAGTCAAGTCAATATATTATTGAAAGAAAGAAAAAATAATCAGAAAACTAAGTAAATAATATGAGCCGTTCATTAAAAAAAGGACCATACATCTATCTGAAGCTTGAGAATAAAGTTTTAGCCATGAATGAAAGCGGAAAAAAAACCGTAATCAAGACCTGGGCTCGCGCTTCAATGATATCACCTGATTTTGTAGGTCACACAATTGCAGTTCACAATGGTAACAAATTTATACCAGTTTATGTAACCGAAAATATGGTAGGACACAAGTTAGGCGAATTTTCTCCTACTCGTAACTTCCGCGGTCACGGTGGTAAGAAAAAATAATCCATTGAAATTTTAAATCAGAAAAAATAAACATTTCAAGAAAATGGGTGCAAGAAAAAAAATATCAGCCGACGCAAGAAAAGAAGAAAATAAGACTCTTTACTTTGCCAAGCTCAATGGAGTTCCAACCTCACCACGCAAAATGCGCCTTGTGGCGGATATGATCCGTGGCATGGAAGTGAACAAAGCTTTGAGTGTCCTGAAGTTTTCATCAAAAGAAGCTTCCGGAAGATTAGAAAAATTGCTGAAATCAGCTATTGCCAACTGGGAAACCAAAACTGAGCAAAAAGCCGATAACGCAAACTTATATGTAAGTGGAATTTCAGTGGATTCAGCTACTATGCTGAAACGTTTACGCACAGCTCCTCAGGGACGTGGGTACCGTATCCGCAAACGTTCAAACCATGTTACATTGTTTGTCGACACAAAAAATACTAACGATAACCAAAATTAATTGCTCGATGGGACAAAAAATTAATCCAATAAGTAACCGCTTAGGAATCATTCGTGGTTGGGATTCAAACTGGTATGGTGGAAACAATTATGGTGATACCATTCTTGAAGACCACAAAATCAGAAAATATCTCAATGCCCGTTTGGCAAAAGCGAGCGTATCGCGCATTGTTATCGAACGTACGTTGAAACTTGTTACAATTACCGTTTGTACTGCCCGTCCGGGTATCATTATCGGTAAAGGTGGACAGGAAGTTGACAAACTGAAAGAAGAATTGAAAAAAATTACTGACAAAGAAGTTCAAATCAACATCTTCGAAGTAAAACGTCCGGAACTTGATGCAGTAATCGTTGCAAACAACGTAGCTCGTCAGGTAGAAGGAAAAATAGCTTACCGTCGTGCAACCAAGATGGCAATCGCCTCTACTATGCGCATGGGAGCTGAAGGAATCAAAATCATGTGTTCAGGTCGTTTGAATGGAGCTGAAATGGCCCGTTCTGAAATGTATAAAGAAGGAAGAACTCCACTTCATACATTACGTGCCGACATTGATTATGCACACGCCGAAGCACTGACTAAAGTTGGTTTGATCGGTATCAAAGTGTGGATTTGCCGTGGCGAAATTTACGGTAAAAAAGATTTGGCTCCTAATTTTACAGCTACTAAAGATTCATCACGTGGTGGTGAACGCAGTTACAGTGACCGTGGCGATCGCAAAGATCGTAATGACCGTGGTGATCGTAAAAGCGGTGGTTTTAAAAAGAGAAATAAATAACTGTTATTAATGAATTTGATTTAAGGAATATATATTATGTTACAACCTAAAAAAACAAAGTTCAGGAGACAGCAAAAAGGGCGCATGAAAGGAAATGCCCAACGAGGCAACCAGTTAGCGTTCGGATCTTTTGGAATAAAATCATTGGAATCTAAATGGTTAACCGGTCGTCAAATTGAAGCTGCCCGTATTGCTGTAACCCGTTATATGCAACGTCAAGGTCAAATCTGGATCAGAGTATTTCCGGATAAACCAATCACTAAAAAGCCTGCCGAAGTACGTATGGGTAAAGGTAAAGGTGCTCCCGAAGGTTTCGTGGCTCCTGTTACACCAGGTCGTATGTTATTCGAAGTAGAAGGTGTTTCTTATGACATCGCCAAAGAAGCATTACGTCTTGCAGCTCAAAAATTACCCGTAACTACTAAGTTTGTAGTTAGACGCGATTATGATTTCACCTCTGTAAATGTGTAAGGAAAATGAAAACAAGAGAAATAAAAGAACTAAACAATAAAGAGATTCAAGAACGCATGGACGCAGAAGTAAGCCGTTTAGACCGTTTGAAATTGAATCATTCCATTTCTCCTCTTGACAATCCGTTGCAAATAAAAGAGGTTCGCAGAACCATTGCACGTCTTGCTACCGAGTTACGTCAGAGAGAAATCAATCAATAAAATTCAGACTGATGGAAACAAGAAATTTAAGAAAAGAAAGAACGGGTGTGGTTTTCAGCAACAAAATGGATAAAACCATTACCATTGCTGTAAAATGGAAAGAAAAACACCCGATTTATGGTAAATTCGTTAACAAAACGAAGAAATATCATGCTCATGACGAAAAAAATGAATGCAACATTGGCGACACTGTACGCATCATGGAAACCCGTCCGCTGAGTAAATTAAAAAGATGGAGATTAACCGAAATTATTGAAAGAGTTAAGTAATTATGATACAACAAGAATCAAGACTCGTAGTAGCCGATAACAGTGGAGCAAAAACCTGCCTCTGTATTCGCGTATTAGGAGGAACCAGCAAACGTTACGCTACCCTTGGCGATATCATTGTTGTTGCCGTGAAAAGTGTAATACCTTCAGGCGACATCAAAAAAGGTATTGTTTCAAAAGCAGTTATCGTTCGTACGAAAAAAGAAGTTCGTCGAGCCGACGGATCATATATTCGTTTTGATGATAATGCCTGTGTATTGTTGAACAATGCCGGTGAAATCCGTGGAAGCCGTATCTTCGGCCCGGTAGCACGTGAATTGCGTGCAACTAATATGAAAATCATATCACTTGCACCTGAAGTGCTTTAATCTTCGAAAAATAAAACAGTGATGAGTAAATTACACATAAAAAAAGGTGATACCGTTTACGTGAACGCCGGTTCCAGCAAAGGAAAAACCGGTCGCGTGTTGGAAGTTCTTGTGAAAGAGCAACGCGCAATCGTAGAAGGTGTAAATTTGGTGTCAAAGAGCACCAAACCTAACGCGAAAAGTCCTCAAGGTGGAATAATCAAGAAAGAAGCTTCTATCCATATCTCTAATTTAAACCCTGCAGAAGGCGGTAAACCCGTTCGTGTAGGCCGCAAATTAAATGCAGATGGTAAATTAGTGCGTATTTCTAAAAAATCAGGAGGAGAGATTTAAGAATGAATACAGCAAATTTAAAACAAGATTACCGCGAACGTATCGTTCCGATCTTAATGACAGAGTTTGGTTATACTTCAGTAATGCAGGTACCAAAACTTGAAAAAATTGTTCTTAATCAGGGATTGGGAATAGCTGTTGCCGATAAAAAAATTATCGAAGTAGCTATCAACGAAATGACCACTATTACCGGTCAGAAAGCCGTTGCCACCATTTCTAAAAAAGATATTTCGAATTTCAAGTTGCGTAAAAAAATGCCTATCGGCGTTCGTTAACATTACGCGGAGATCGCATGTACGAATTCTTAGAAAGATTAGTACGTGTTGCTTTGCCTCGTATGCGTGACTTCAAAGGTATTGAAAACAAATTGGATGGACGTGGAAATTACACACTTGGTATTACCGAGCAAATCATTTTCCCCGAAATCAACATTGATGGCATTACCCGCATGTTGGGAATGAACATCACATTTGTAACAACAGGTGCAACCGATGAAGAAGGTTACGCATTGTTGAAAGAATTCGGATTACCATTCAAAAAAACTAATTTAGACATACAATGGCAAAAGAATCAATGAAAGCCCGCGA
>CAIYTJ010000138.1 GCA_903929065.1 uncultured Bacteroidales bacterium
CCTTGAGCTGAATTCTATGGTTAAAACAAACATTTTATAATTTATTTTTTACCTTCCGCCTCCCTCCGGTCGTTGGATCATTTTAAAAGAAAATGTAAAACCTTCGCACTTTTTCCTTCCTTGTTTTACAATTTCTTTTAAAACGTCTTTCCCTCTGTAAAACTATGTGTAATTTACAATGTTTACAAATGGAGTTCCTCGCTTAACGACAGCAAAAACCCTACTCACAATTTTATTTCTCACAGCGTTAATTACACTCAATTGATTTTTTCCTTCTGCCACTTTGCGATTAAAATATATTTTAATTTCATTGTCATATCTGGCCGCATTCCAAGCTCCATTATTCAGTAATCGTTTCATTTTTTTATTCGCTAAATGGCTCACTTTATTACCCTTATTTATTGATATCCCAGAGGAGTGTTCAAATGGAGCAATACCACTAAAAGAAGCAAATTTTCTACTATCTGTAATGGTTGTAAAGTTTTGGGTATAAACAATCATATAAGATGCAATGATAGGCCCAACACCTTTTACGGACTTTGCTAGCTCATAATTTTTACTCATTTGGACATCTTGTTTGATGAGTTCCTCAATTTGTTTATCCGCTTTGCTTATTCTACTTTCAATACATTTTATCAGGCTGTTCGTTTCTTTGCTTATATGAGTACTTATTTGCTTTTCAACGAAAGCGCTCAACTCTCCACTTGCTACTTTAAAACCCTTTTGTGCATTCACTAATCTTTCACGGTAAGCCAATAATGCCTGGAGTTTAATAATAATTTTACTAGGGAAATTACTTAGCTTTAATTCTTCTTGATGCATGGCAGCATAACGAGCAATCATTTTTGAATCTGCTTTGTCGGTCTTTCCTCGTTGCAACCCCATTGAATGTTTTATATGATAGGGGTTTTCAAGGCAGAAGCTAAGTTCATTTTCTGATAAAAAGCAAGCTAATGGCAACACATAAACCCCTGTGTGTTCCATACAAAATAAACAGTCCTTTATCTCTGTTGTCATTTGTTTGTTAATCCAACTTTCCATTGACTTAAATCCCTTTTGATTGTTAGGGAATTGACAGTGTTCAATAGTTTGGTTGTCGATTTGTTTTAAAGCAACATCAATAGTTTTTTTTGAGATGTCTACTCCGATAAATGTTTTGTAATTCATACCTTTGTTTTTAGAGTTAGTGACTCATTACCTAATTTGAATAACATTAACACCTTTAATAAGCCTAAAAGCTTTGAATTCTATTTGATGCTTATTCAAAACAATGATAGGGGACTGGTTCAGGGCTTAGGTCTAATAACCTATGTGCGGTGATAGTTCACCCCTGTCATTGAGGTAATTATTTTAACAAATTACTTTATTATAATTTAAGAGTTCAAACCTAAAGGTGCGGTGGGTAACGGATGTTCTTTATTATTTCAATTGTAATTTAACGGTTTGCACTACCTGAAGGTGGTGATTTCTGGGCACTTCACTGTCAGTCAAGCACAAACTTTGATA
>CAIYTJ010000139.1 GCA_903929065.1 uncultured Bacteroidales bacterium
CCCACACTCGTGAGAAAAACAACCCTACGAACGGAGAAAACCCACTTTTCCCATATTTGTTAGCAAACCAATATTTCCCTCCAACAGAAAATGAATACAGATGGTAAGAAGTAGAAAGTAAATTCTTAAGTTCTATCTCTGCACTTAGATTTGGTGTGATTAAATAATCAATACTGCCCGTAAGAAATGGAATAGTGAAACCAAAATTTACTCCCAAAGGAAATATACTTCTTGGGTTTTGAGAACTTAGCAAGTCAACTTTTCCATTCCCATAATGAATAGTTCTAATTTTGGATAGTCGTAAACTTAGTGTCGTATCTGCTTTTTCATTTTGGACATGCTGATATTTAATTCTGCAATTGGTTCTTTCAGTAATGGTTGCATTTATCATTTCACCATTTTTCAAAATAACTGTGTCTTGTGAATAAATACAAAATGAATTAAGGAAAACTAAGAATAAAATTGATAGTTGTTTCATAAAAGTAAAGTATTGTATTAATGTTTTGTTATGAACTTTAAGATTCCTCCTCGTCCACTGAACGAGGAGGAGAAATTTTATAGTTTTACTGTTACAAAATAAGGAAGATGGTCGGATGTTTTTTTATTAATATACCAATTAGGATCTGGAAAAACAGGAATACCTGTCAAAATAACATTGTGTTCAGTTGTGTTTTTTTTATATCCGATTAACAAATCTTTAAGCCATTTATCATCATAAGTTGTTATATCACCCGGTTTATTCAAAATAACAAAACCATTATCAAGATATTTCTGTAAAGCATCATCTTTTTTTGGCACTGCATTCAAATTCATATTAAAATCACCACCTATGTAAACTGGTTTATCAACACTTTTAGCAAACGTAATGATAGCATCCGAAATTTTATTGAATTCAGCATGATAATGGGTTGAAATAAAATAAAAGTCAGAAAATTCGGCTATTAATATTGGGCTTTTTTCAGGTTCAGTGTCCAAAAGAGTTTTTGTAATTTTAGGTGTACCCAATGATGGTTTCCATAGTATTCCAATTCCATAAGTTGTGACATTAGTGGATGGTAGTATATGAAAAGATTCTGTTAAACAGGTATCACCATTAAGCCCAGTTTCACGTTTAAGAATATCAAAGTTTAGGTGTCGTGTATCCTCAATTTCTTGAAAAGCAACCACATCAGGATTTGTATTAGCAATTATTCTGGAGAGATTGTAAATACGCGTATTTTGCAAGTCATAACCACCAGAAACATAATCATCCCTTTTAAGGTTATATGTCATAAAAGTAATGTTTCCGGGTATTTTTAGATCCGGGTCAGTAACAATACTATTAATTTGCTGGCTAAGGCTTGGATAATAATATATGAGATTGTTCCGAAATCCTGCAATTGTGTAGTTACACAAAGCTCTCTCCACATTTTGATACGAACAGCCAATTGCATGCAAATCGCTGAATATCTTTACATATTGCTTTAAATATTGGCTATTGGTTTCAGTGTAACCTAATATTCCAAAAGACCGATTATATAATTCTCCTAATCTGTAATTTGCCCATCCTTCAGTCAAAGATATAAACTGTGACCAGTCTCCCTCTGGTATAAGTTTATGAGTTACACCAAAACAATCATATAAACCATGTGAATCATCAGTTCTTAATTGATTTTGTATTGCATTCCAGTAAGAGGAAGTACTGTATGACCCCAAAACAGATATCATTTTATTTATCTGACTTGCATTTGTAAATTTATGCCATGTATTTACGATGATTTTACAATAATCGGTATAGGTGTTTTGATACCGTAGAACCATATCAGGATTACCACCTCCCGCAATATTATCTGTAAAAAAATTATCGCGTGTAGTATAATCCGAATTATTATATGAGATAATATTCAGACTTGAAGCAGGTAAACTGATACCGTCGTTTCGAGCGTTATCCATATAATTGTTAATGGCGGTATGTTGAACACTTTCTCCCCAAAAATAATTTGATGAAGTAAATGTAATATCATATCTATTGGGATTTTGTACTCCAACACTTATACCTGTTGTCCATAATGGAATACCTGTGGTAACATAATCACATAATCGCCAGAAATTGCTTCCGTTTATTCCATCGAAATATACAAAATATTCGATATTAGGGAAAATAGCATCTTGCCCGAACTGATTGTTGAAATAAAATCGACCGTTGGCATCCGTACGGGTTTCATAAGCTGTAAAATACCGTGCCACTCTTATCCGAATACCTGGAATTGGTTTATAACCGTAAGGTGTTGCCACTGTTACATAACCCTCCGGATTATAAGTTGTCACATAATACGCACCAAATAAACCCCATTTTTTGGTTATGGTTGCTGATTTTTGCATTCCAGCTGGAGCGTTTTGAGTGGTTGGTTTATTTAATTGATTACCATTACCCGTTAAAATAAACGATGTGACCTCCAAATTTTTTAAAACATCTGTATAGTTGGCATTACTAACTACATTAGATTTTATATGCTGTACGCCTTTTATAGTTGAAGACGATTCCTGTTGATTATAATACGTACTATGTTCAGGTATAAACAATTCCTCAATTACTTCATATTGAATACCATTATGTGGCTGATAACCGGTTGGAACAACAGCATACAACCAGGTATATTCACCTGTTACTGTGGGGTCTTTGTAATAATCTCCTGTTTGTGTTTTTTCATAATCAAGCGGATAATCAAA